>JAKOSZ010000067.1 GCA_029776555.1 Bacillota bacterium
AACGTCCATAAAACCGGTTTCTGCTAAAATCCTTCTCACAAGCTTGTTCCCGGTACCGTGGAGAGGCGTGTAGACAATTTTAAACTCGCCGGCCGTTTTTTCCGCCACCCCCTTGTTTATAGTCAGGGTCTTTAAATATTCGATATAGGCATTGTCAATCTCCTCTCCAATTACGGAAAGGAGCCCCTTTTCCATGGCCTCTTCTTTTTCCGCCAGCCGGACCTTTGTTATATCCTCGATTTTGTTAATCTCGGCCAGTACCGCCTCCGCAGCCTCAAGGGTGATCTGGCCGCCGTCTTCCCCGTAAACCTTGTAGCCGTTGTACTCCTTTGGGTTGTGACTGGCGGTGACTACAACCCCGGCAGCAGCCTTGAGATGCCTTACTGCAAAGGACAGCTCGGGAGTGGGCCTCAACCGGTCAAAAAGGTATGCCTTTACCCCATTTGCCGCAAAGACCTTTGCCGCCTCAAGGGCAAACTCAGAAGACATGTGCCTGGAATCATAAGCTATGACTATGCCTGCTTCGGCGGCCTCCTTCCCCCTGTTGACTATGTAGTCGGCCAGGCCCTGGGAAGTCTTTCTCACAGTGTATATATTCATCCTGTTGGTGCCGGCGCCGATTATCCCCCTCATGCCGCCGGTGCCAAACTCCAGATCCTTATAAAACCTGTCTTCAATCTCTTTCAGGTTATCCTTTATGCCGTACAGTTCCTTCTTTGTTCCTTCGTCGAAATAGTCGCTCTCCAACCAGAACCGGTACCGGTTTAAGCTGTCCATGAAATCCCTCCCCAAAATCTTATGTAACACTAAATAATATAGCATAATTTTGTCCTCTTATTAATCACCTGATTCTTAAAAGAAACCAGGCAAAAATAAAAAGAGCCCCGCGGGCTTCGGGCGCATGGGCAGTTTTTCCCATCCGGGTCAGGCACTTTCTCCGCTGAAGCATTAAATACTTGTCAACAATCAATTTAAGATTTAGTGCCTGAATAAGGATTCTGCGTCTCTTGTCAGGCAGCACACCGCAGAAAAAAAGGCAGACAAAGTCTGCCTTTTTATATACGGAACGCGGCTTTTCAAATTGGGGCGGCTGTTAGAGTATTATGCAGATGAGCCCTCCGCTTCCCTCGTTGATAATCCTGGTAAGGGTCTCCTGCAGTTTCAGCTGGGCGTCCTCAGGCATCTTGAACAGCTTGTTCTGAAGCCCTTCGCTCACCAGCTCATGGAGCGACTTGCCGAAAATGTTGGACTCCCATATCCGGCCCGGCTCCCCTTCAAACTCTTTCAGCAGGTAGTTCACCAGCTCTTCCGACTGCTTTTCGGTCCCTACCAGGGGCGCAATCTCCGTTTCTATATCCGCCCGGATCATGTGAATGGAGGGGGCGCTGGCCTTTAACCTGACGCCGAAGCGGTTGCCCTGTTTAATAATTTCCGGTTCTTCCAGCGTCATCTCATCCATCCTGGGCGACACAATTCCATACCCCTTAATCCTGACCTCGTGCAGGGCGTACTCTATCCTGTCGTACTCCTTCTTAATCCTGGACAGCTCCCTCATGAGGCTGAAGAGCCTGTGCTCGCTCTCTATTTCAAAGCCTGAAGCCTCGCTGAGGACCCTGTAGAACAGACCCTCGGCGGCCTCTATTTCTATAAGCGCGCTTCCTTCCCCAAGGTTGATTTTCTCCAGTCGTATTTTCCTGACAAAGTCCCTGTTTTCAATATCACCGGCGCTGGGCTTAATCTCCCGTATTTTCCTGATGCCCCTGAAGGACTCTTTTATGGAGTCCATTAACTCCTTTTTAAGCCAGTGTTCGTCCTCCAGGCTGCTCATCCAGCCGGGTATGTTAATGCCAATCTCGGAGATGGGGAATTCCAAAAGCACCTTCTCCATTATGCCGTTGATGTCCTCGATGCCCATCCGGGCGCAGTCGGCGCAAACCACAGGCACCGAGTATTTTTCCTCCAGTTCATCCCTTAGCTGTTGGGTTTCGGGCGCCTCAGGCATTGTGGAGTTCAACACCACTACAAAGGGTTTGTCGATTTCCTTAAGCTCACTTATGACGCGTTTTTCGGCATCTTCATAGTCCTCCCTCTGTATATCGGTAATGGTGCCGTCGGTGGTGACTACAAGGCCGATGGTCGAGTGGTCGTTTATCACCTTTTTTGTGCCTATTTCGGCGGCTTGCTGGAAAGGAATCTGGTTGTCAAACCATGGGGTAGACACCATCCTGGGGGCGTTGTTTTCAAAGTAGCCCAGGGCCCCCGGAACCATATAGCCCACACAGTCCACCAGCCTGACCTTCATTTCAATACTGTCATCCAGGACTACCTTAACCGCCTCGTTTGGAACGAACTTGGGTTCGGTGGTCATAATCGTCCGCCCTGCGGCACTCTGGGGCAGCTCGTCTTTTGCCCGTTCCCTTTCGTACATGTTTTCTATATTGGGAATAACCAGCAGGTCCATAAACCTCTTAATAAAGGTCGATTTCCCCGTCCTCACCGGCCCTACGACGCCTATGTATATATCACCCTGAGTCCTTTCAGCAATGTTCTGGTAAATCTCGTATCTCTCCACCTAAAGACCCTCCTCGCTTATAATAACTAGGCAAGCTAACCCTCATTTCCAAATCCGCCAAACCGCTTTTTGCGCACAAAAGCTGCCGTGTCCAACACTATTTCAGTAATAAATATATGTCTGTCTTCGGTATATATTACAAAAAAAGTGGGCCGTTTAAACAGCCCGCTTCTGTGTACCGTACACCGCACGGAAGAACCGTCACCTTGCGCTGTGTACAAAAAAAGCGGACCGCTCAAACGACCCGCTTTCATGCGCTGTGCGCTGCACAGGGAAAACGCTCACCTGTGTGCAGTGCACAGAAGAACCACCCCCTGTGTGTAGTGAACAGAGGAACCGTTCCCCTGGGTTCTCCTAAACAAACACTTTCAAAGCCTTATTGATGAACCTCACCGAAATCGGCAGTTCCGCCCCCTTTTCCCCGTCGAGGCTTAATGTTATTTTTGTGTCGCTTTCAATGGTGCACCTGCTGGCCTTTAGCTTCAACACATACCTGTTGTTCAGGCAGCTCCTGCTTATCACATTGAAGAAAATGCTTGCCAAATCCAGGTGGGAACAGTTCTTTATCAGAATAATGTCCATAAAGCCGTCCGACACGTCGGCTTCGCTGATGAGGTTATAAAAGCCTGCCGCGTGCCTTCCGTTCAGTATTACGAACAGCAGTATGCTCTCTTCCACCACTTGGGACTCGGTAGTCACTTTCACGTTAAAAGGCCTTATGTTCCTTACCTCCGTAAGGGCTTTCAGGTAATAGGCCAAATTGCCCAGGTTTTTCTTAAGCTCATTCTGGGTGCTGAAGGAAACGTCCACAAAGATTCCCCCGGCACAAGTGCTTAAGAAATACTGTTTTTCATTTACCAGCCCCACATCCACCTCGAAAGTGTTTCCTTTTAAAATGGTTTCAACGGACATATTGACGGAGCCGGGGATGTTCAGGCACCTGGCGAAATCGTTGCTGGTCCCGCAGGGAATAATGCCCATGGGAATATCCAGCCTGTTTTTGAGCAGAAAATTGGCGACATAGTTAATGGTGCCGTCGCCGCCGGAGACTGCCATGAACTTGTAGCCGTTGTTTTTGCACGCTTCCAGGAGAAGCTGTTCCCCTCCGGCATTAAACCTGAAAGGCTGAATCATGATGTTGTTTTCCTGAAACCTCTTTATAATGTAATCCAGCTTCCGCGCAATCCCATGGACGCCTGCCATAGGGTTATACACGTATATTGCCTTATCCATCGGTTAACCCTCCATAATACCAAAAGGCAATATTGATTTCCAACAGCGGCAATGGAAAGCTGTTTCCTGCCATTTTCCGGTGTTTTCAAAACACACGCAGGCTTCTCTGAAACCGGCCGGGGCCTGTTAAATTATTGGCATATCCCAGGCGCTCAATCATTGCCGGAGTCACTTACCACTGGATTTCACCAAAGCCTTCCTCCATCTCATGGGTCCTGTCCCTGGCCATGAGGTCAATCACAGCCTGCCTGGGGTTCTTGCCTTCGTAAAGCACCCGGTATGCCTCGGTTATTATGGGCATGGAGACACCGCACCTCCTACCCAGCTCATAAGCCGGTTTTGTGGTGACAACGCCCTCTACCACCATTTTAACCTCTTCCAGCGCCTCTTTCACCGATTTCCCTTTCCCAATCAGGATTCCGGCCCTCCTGTTTCGGCTGTACATGCTGGTGCAGGTCACAATCAGGTCCCCTATCCCGGTAAGGCCCGCAAAGGTCTGC
>JAKOSZ010000068.1 GCA_029776555.1 Bacillota bacterium
GGATTGCAATAGATATAACACCCAAAGGTGGTTTGACATCGGAAGAATATTTAAAGAAGTATAAGCAGTAATTGAAAGGTGAGGTCGGCATGAGGGCATCAAAAAGGGGGATAGTGGCACTTTTTGCGTCATTGGCCTTGCTAACTGCTTCAGCACCAGTATATATCTATCCTGACAGGGTTATGGCAGCTGAATCCCGCTACGAGGAAGGCATGGATAATATATTCATCACCAACGGCATAGAAAGTGTCTATGCTCCCGAGGTTTACAACGTATCAAACCCGGATGGGGATACAAGCCGAAAGGCGTGGGAGATACTGCTGTCCACAGGGACCCTGCCCGTCTATGTCACCAGTCCCACGGTTAAAGTTAATAGCAAGACCTACGGCTTTAACTTCAAGCTCTGGCAAGACAAGCACATCGTGGTATACGGGAGACCCACTGACATAGGGGTAAACCCCAGGATACCGGCAGTAAACGGTTACAAGGATTTTAAAACTAAGGAAGACGACCCCAGCTGCGGAGAGTACTACTTGAGGGACGGCAAGAGGGGGGAATACAGGTACCACGGCTACGACGTCTCGGGGAACAAGTACAGCAACACCTCCTTCCCGTTGGACGGTCCCGGGCAGAACATGAATGAGTACAGGTGGATATATAAGCCGTGGGAAAGGTCTCACAGATTAACAGAATTGAGCCCGTGGAATGATAAGGTTTTACTGTATTATGACAACATGATAAGAGCCAACCAGCAGCCCACCCTTGTGGGCCAGAAACTGTACGAGTGGCTGTCTGCCGGCTTTTTCAAGGATGAAGCGGATACCGTAACCCACCAGCCCGTGACCACCCTTAACTGGATCAACGCCATGCCCCCGGACGATCTTGATGATGTAACCAACCCCTCCTACAACGGGCGCCTGGCCTACAACTATGCCCACGTCATGTCGGCCTCAACGCTGCTCTACCCCGGGGAGGCCAAGCTTTGGATAGAAAAGAACGGCAGCTACAGGTACAGGACCTGCTTCATCCCTGAAATAAAGAGCAAGCTCCTGACCCCGGTAACCGCACGGATTGAAGTCCTTAAGAATGAGACAGTGGACACGGTCATAAGAGACTGGGACGACTCCCCGGAGTACGAAAGGTACCTTAACTCGGTTAAGACCATAGAGTTCAGGGTAATCGGCACGCTGGAGGACAAAGATTACTTTGGTGACCAGGTCCTCGCAACGGTTTACTACAACCGAAACGACTTCCTGGCCTGGGAAGAGGCCTGGAGGATTAAGCTCACCGACATAAGCAACCTGGGTAAGGCGGCCAACCCAACCTACGAAAGAAAATCGGCCTACTACGTGGACACAGGCGACCAAAACGCCCACGGGAGCGCCGTCTTTACCATTAACATGAAGGTGTCGGACATCATCAATGCCGTAAAATCCGGCCAAAGAGAGATAGAAGTTCGCTACCAGGCCGTGGCGAGGTTCTACAGCAAGCAGGACAAGTCCGCCCCGGTGGAAGTGCCCAGCAGTGTCCTGGTGTTCAAGCTTCCCCTTACCGCCGAAGAGGCGGAAATGCCGGTGCCGGAAGACTCCTACAGGGACGGCGACCCCATTCCCCAGATTCCCGACCCTCCCCAGTACATAAACCCTGAAGTGGAACTTCCCGAGCCCGCCTTCGACATAGTGAAATATAAACCCAAGGACAACACGCAACTCATGACCGTATACGGCACCCCTGCCGACATTGTCTTAAAAGAGGTACTGGTGGACGGGACGCCTGTAGACTATGACCACTTTTTCAGCGGCAATTTCGTCTTTGGGGAAACGGGCTATGACAGGCTTGCCAACATCATCGTAAAATACACGGCCGTCGACGGTTCGGTGTCCTACGTTGACCGGTGGATTAGGGTGCTGAACACCAAGCCGAGGGTCCAGTTTGCCTTTACCGGGAGCTACAAGGAAAACAGGAAGCAGAGCGTGGCAAACACGTCGGAACTGGCCAACACCCCGGAAGTGCTGCAGGCATTCCCCATCGTGAGCTACAGTTGGAAGGTGGAAGCTTTAAGCGGCGGAACGGATTCCGACATAAAGGCCGGCAGCCTCACCGGCATGGGCGGGGAGTTCACCTTTAAAAAACCCGGGACCTACAGGGTGACCCTGACTGGCACCAATACCCTGGGGCGCACGTCGGACCCCTATGTATACCAGTTTGAAATACTGCCTGACGTGGCTCCCGCGATCATATGTGAGCTGGACAACGTGTCCATAGCCAGGGGAGAGAGCATAGGCGCGTACTTCTTTGAGGCGGTGAGCACCGACGGGGACGCCGTGGAAGAGACCAGAGTGTATCTCTATTATGATGCGGACAACGACGGAACCCCCGAGACCCTCTTAGACTCGTGGACGGATGTAGCCAACGGGGCTTTCCCCACATACACCCCTTCAAGGCTTGGCATGTACCGCTGGAAAATCGTATCAAAGGAAAGGATGGAAGGTGACATCATACCCGGGCATGTAAGCCCCGAAGACGCAAAGGTCAAGGAGATCGAAAGGGACTTCTGGGTGGACAACTGCGGGCCCCAGACCGGGATATATTTGGAAGAGACTTTTGTAAGGCCTAACGTTGACGTGTATATATTGACAGACGCCGGCCTGCCCCAGGCAAAGACAGACCATGTGAAAAACAGCAGGATGGACTATAACAACCTTTTAAGGATGTACAACCTGATGCCGGTGGTGGAACAGTGGGACATGAAAACTTACACCTATTCCCAGCCTGCCAGCACCTCGCTGCATACCGGCACCAGTTACCCGCCCGCCACCACCTACTACTCAAGCAACGGCTACAGCGGGACCCTGTACAGGACCAGCGTTTCCGACAACGGCTCCTACCACGACTTCGGCCATTACGAGACAAGGGAGGAGTCCAGGACCTTCACCAGGCACTCCGAAACCAACTACGTGACGGAGACTTACCTGACAAATCCGTGGGAAAAGGTGAACAGGACCGAATCCAACCCGGCACCCCCAACCTATTACATCAATGAGGACGGGTATACTGGGTACCTGCCCCGGGTAGGCACCATAGTAGTCACAGCCCTGTATGAAACCGGGAGGGAACCTTCTCCCTACCCCAACAGGACATACGTATACTATGCGGGGGCCTACCAGGCCGAATACAGCGGCACCTTAACCAAAACGGTGACCTACTGGGTGTCCGACTGGCGCTGGGTCTCCGACTATACCGGTTTTTACAGCGGCACCATATACAAGTCGGTGCGGGCTCCCTATGTGGACCCCTTCAGGGGCACTTCCGACAAGTATGTCATTTACGTAAGCGATGGTGCTATAACGGACTTAAACGACCTTAAAATGGTCCTGAACAGGTCCGGGGCAGAGCTTATCCTGGTATCCGGCACAGGCGCCTTAAACCAAATTACCCCTGCCAGGTTTTTTGAAAGGACTTCCAACATTGCCGCCGACATGTACAAGGCCTTGAACTACATAATTGATAAGTACAGGAGCATAACCGAGCTTTACCTTTTAGCGGGCATTGACACCATAGACATCAAGACCGACGACTTCGACCAGGAAAATGACCCTATCATATTGAAGGAATTCCAGTACGTACATGACCCCAACTGCTTTGACAACCCCCAGGGGATGGAAAGCTTTGCCGTGGATCAGTTCAACCCTGACAGCGGCTGGACTGACACCCGGGCGACCATGTTCAGCAAGGTGGGCAAGTACACCGTATACAGGAGGATAAAGGACCTGCCAACCACGGACCCCAACTTTAAGGAGTACAGCTATTACTCCGGCACCCCCTTCATCACGGTGTACGCCCACAGGAAGCCCATAGCAAAGGCAGCCCTGGATTGGGACTTTGATGCCGCAAAGGGCGTTTACAAAACCAGCTGGGTGGACCTGTCCTATGACCCGGATCACCAGTACAGCAGGCCTGACAGGGGCATAGTGGAAAGGAAGATAATGTTCAGGAGAACCGGCGACAACTGGTCTTATGTCATTCCCGAAACGCTTTCACCCTGCACATATGAATTATATTATTACGTAAAGGACGTGGAGGGCGTGTGGTCGGACCCCTATGTAATGAACTTCACCCTGGAAAACATTCCGCCCATGCAGTTTGACGCCAAACTAAGGCCCTTGGACCCCCGGTTCAGCCTGGACGCCATACCCGCCTCCGAGTACCTGGAGGCCTTCGACCTGTGGACCAGGAGCCCCTATCCCACCCGTTTGGAACTGGCCCTGTACAACAGTTCCATGGTACGGGTAGCACCGGTGAAGACAGTGGAGTTCAGCGAGTCAACGGGGACTAAGGTTGGCAACGACATTTACTGGAACAACGTAAGCTACCAGGTACCTGAAAGCCTGCCCCGGGATTCCTACATCCTGAGGGTGCTGGCCAGGGAGACCGTAAACGGAAGGATGGCATATAAAGACTTCCAGGTGACTGTAGACACGCCCATAAACCCCAGGGGGTATATTAACGGGAAGCATGTAAATGCGGAAATCCACGCCGGTGAGACCAATATTTTTACCCTGTACACCTCGAAGTACGTAAAAAGCGTGGAAATAAGCTTTGAAGGGACCACTTACAGCTCATACCAGGGCGAGAACCCCGTTGAGCTTGTCGGCATGGCAGGCGAAGACAAGGTATGGCAGCTCACGCTTCAGGTTTCCTCCTCCCTGCCCGATGGCAAAACCGGGACCGCCGTATTCAAAGCCTTTCTTCCCAGCGGTGAGATGGAGGCGGTGGAGGTGGACTACAAGGTTACAGGTTTACGCCTGGCCAACCTGAGGATCAGCTGCATAGCCGACTATGCCTGGCAGAGGCTTTTCCAGAACCCTGACGGCAGCCCCTCTGCCCTTTCCCTGGAGGGTATAGGCGTAGAACACATGCCCGTGTTTGTCAACAGCGACGGCAAGGGCATCAAGCTGGGATACAAGGGATATTTTAAAATGGACTCCATGGGGCTTACCGAACCGGAGGACAGTATAACGGTCAACGTCAGGTATTACGCCCTGGACACGGGGAACAACCCACAGCCCGTGGACATCTGGGTCAAGGATGAGAAAGGCAGGTACGTGCCCCTTGAACTGAGCCCTGAATTCAGGCACCTGGCCTCCACCATTGTTTTGAACCCGCAGGAACACAGGAAGGCCTATGAACCTGACCCGGCCAGTGAATGGCGGAACACCTGGGAGTTTGACATGTTCCTGCCTCCCGACGCAAAGGCCGTACCGGCGGGCGAGGCCTACGACCCCTTCAATGACAACTCATATAAATACAGGCTCCTGGTGGTGTTTGACATATACTGCACCAGGGCTTCCGACGAGGGCGTGTACAACTACACCGGCAATGAAAGCGGCTGGGGCCAAAGCGACGGCAGCGTGTACGGCAAAAACCGGCCTACGGGACGAAAGCTTTTGGGCTATGGCGACGATAAGGCCAGCAACGGGGAGGTGTTCTACTATTCCCTCTATGAAACCCTCCTGGACGACATAAACATTGACAGGACCTGGTAGATTCCCTGCGCACTGAAACTCCATTTTCCATGGGGTTATGAATTCAGGTTATCTTTTTTTTCAGATACTTTCTCTCCAGGATATCCATTGATCGCCTTGTCGGTTCGAGTTCGCGTTCATAGATGTCAGAATATATACGGGGTACCTTTTGAAGCCTGAAGTTCATATCATTAATGTCAAAGCTCTTCAGGTCAAGATCATCAAGCTCCAGCCATGCGCGGTATTCATTGTATACATGGCCCTTTTTCTTTTTAAAGGCTCCTGCCAGCCTTTCAAGGCCTGAAACACCGCCGCAGTCTTCAACGATGCCATATCCTTCTCCTTCAATAACGCGGGGAAGAAGCCGGCCAGGCAAATCTTTGTCTTCAAAAATGCGCTCAAGTGTGACCTGAACGGTCCAGTTATCGCCAAAGTCATAGACAAACAACAGCTTTGACCGTGGATAGTGTATTACATGCTTCAGCATATGGACGGCAGCGTCATAGACTTTCTCATGTTTTTCCCGAAACAAAAAAGTATCTTCCATAATGACCTCAAAGATCATATTTTCGTCGAGTTCATCAAAACCTAACCCCTTATATAAGCGGGTAAATTCCTCATCATCGAACTCTTCGCGGAGGTATGTGAGGAGATTTTCTTTAAAAGGTATTTCAATCCGAAAAAGATGGCTTGCTTTCATTTCAAAGAGCGTCATTAGAATATAGGCCAGGCGTGCGACTGTAACATGACTGGAAACCTGGAAACGGCGCCAGATCTTGGGACGGTAATCGTCCAGCTCTGCATAAAACTCATATATTGGATGTGATGCCATGGCGAGCCCCCCTTCTCCTGTAATTTCAATTATACATCAAACCGCAACCGGGACGAAGGCGACAACATAAAAAATCGTCTATTTTTTCGTTGACAAAAATCGGAACAGTCATTATAATAATTACATATCACTTTACTGCTTTAGCATGATGAACTACTAAAGTGAGAGGGAGATTCCTGTGAAGTGGCATATACACACCCCTGAAGGTGTTCAGGATATCCTTATAGAGGAGTGCCGGGTTAAAAGAAGCCTGGAGGCCAGGATACGGGAGCTATTTTTGTCCCACGGCTTTTATGAGGTGGAGACGCCCACTTACGAGTTTTACGACGTGTTTTCACCCGATGACGACAGGGATGAAGAGGTACCCATGTTCAAGTTCTTTGACCGGGAAGGAAGGGTCCTGGTACTAAGGCCGGACCTGACGGTGCCTGTGGCCAGGATAACCGCCACCAGGCTCCAGGGCAGGACCTTGCCCTTGAGGATTTGCTATATCGGGAACGTCTTCAGGTATAACGAGTACGGGGGAGGCAAGCAGAACGAGTTCACCCAGGCCGGAGCGGAAATCCTGGGGGCTGATACCCCCGAGGCCGACGCGGAGGTTATAGCCCTGGCCATAAAAAGCCTTTTAGCCATGGGGCTTGAGAATTTCCAGGTAGACATAGGCCAGGTAGAGTTTTTTAAGGGCATAATGGAGGAGGCAGAGCTTGAGGAAGACAGTGTCCGGGAGATACGGGTCCTGGTAGAGAAGAAGGACTTTGTGGGAATGAGGGAATATGTGGAGAAGCTGCGCATGGATGGCCGCTATAAAGAACTGATCTTAAGCCTCCCGGGACTGTTTGGTTCATTGGATGTAATCGAAAAGGCAAAAAAACTGACTTCCAACAGGCGCTCCCTTAAAGCCCTGGACAGTTTGACAAAGGTTTTGGAAATACTGAAAGACTATGAGTTTTCCAGGTACGTATCCCTGGACCTGGGGATGTTTAAAGGCCTGTACTATGATACTGGAATCGTCTTCAGGGGCTTTGCCTACGGGGTGGGTTTCCCCATTCTTTCCGGCGGCAGGTACGACAGGCTGACGGGCAGGTTCGGCAGGGAATGCCCCGCCACCGGATTTTCCATCGGTATAAATATGGTTATGGCGGCCCTGGAACGGCAAAAGGCGGAGATTGAGACTCCCGCCATAGACACCGTCGTCTGCTACCGAGAGAAGAGCCGTAAAATGGCCATATCCCTAGCCGAATCCCTCCGCAGGCAGGGTCTTAAGGTGGAACTGGACGTGACGGGAAAGCCGGTGGAATGGGTGAAGTCCTATGCCGCATCCAACGGTATAAAAGGAATAGTGGCGGTCCTGGACGATGAACGGATTGAACTGCACAACCTGGAAAGCGGAACGGTGGAAGGGACAACGGTGAGCCGGCTTTTGGGGAAAGGTTGAAGGCTTTTCTGGCTGATGCGGCGGTGTCTCAAGGCGGCTTTCATTTTCAGGAGGTGCCCAATGAGGTATTTAAACATAGCCCTTTCCAAGGGCAGGCTTACGGACATGTCGATAGAGCTGTTTGAGAACCTGGGAATAAACTGCTCCGAGCTTAAAAATGACTCCAGGAGGCTCATAGCCAGGGATGACGAAAAGAAGATAATGTTTTTCCTGGTAAAACCCGCCGATGTGCCGACTTACGTGGAATACGGGGCGGCGGACCTTGGAATTGCGGGAAAGGACACGCTGCTGGAGGAAGGCAGACAGTTGTACGAAGTTCTCGACCTGGGTTTTGGCGCCTGTAAAATGGTGCTGGCAGGCCCGGCGGAACTGAAGGATAAGCTGGACAGGCTTAAGGTCAGGCGGGTGGCCACCAAGTATCCCAGGATTGCAAGGGAGTACTTTGAACAGAAGCGGGGAGAGTCAATTGAAGTAATAAGGCTGAGCGGGTCGGTGGAACTGGCCCCCCTGGCAGGCCTTTCGGAAGTGATTGTTGACCTGGTTGAAAGCGGCAGGACGCTTAAGGAGAACGGCCTTGTGGTCTTTGACACCATTGCGGAAATAAGCGCAAGGCTCGTGGTAAACAGTGTGAGCATTAAGATGGAAAAGCAGAGGATAGGCTGGATTATACAGGGTATAAGAGAACAGCTGGAGAGAAAGGGGTGATGACCCTGGTGATGAAGGTCTACGATTTAAGAAACGGTAGCGCGGAGGAGCTGTACTTAAAGCTTCGGAAGAGAAACTCCATGGAGCTTAAAGAAGTTACGGAAACGGTTGGAGAAATACTGGCCAATGTAAAAGACAGGGGAGATACGGCCCTTTTGGAATACACCCAAAGATTTGACGGGGTTAAGCTTGAAAGGGACAGGATAAGGGTCAGGGACGAGGAAATTGACAGAGCCTACCGGGAGACGGATCAAAGCCTTCTTAAGATAATACGGAAGGCGGCCAAAAACATCAGGGATTTCCATGAACTGCAAAAGGAGAAGTCCTGGTTTACGGCTGAGCCCGGCGGGGTCATCCTGGGGCAGCTCATAAGGCCCCTGAAGCTTGTGGGCGTGTATGTGCCCGGCGGGACAGCCCCGTTAGTGTCATCGGTGCTGATGAACATAATTCCCGCAAAAGCGGCGGGGGTTAAAAAAATAATAATGGCAACCCCGCCCATGAAAGATGGGAGCGTCAGCCCTGCCATGCTGGCGGCGGCAAGGGAAGCGGGCGCCGACGAAATATACAGGGTTGGCGGAGCTCAGGCCATCGGCGCCATGGCCTTTGGCACCGAAACCGTTCCCAGGGTGGAAAAGATTGTCGGGCCGGGCAACATATACGTCGCCACGGCCAAGAGGCTGGTGTTCGGCTGCTGTGACATAGACATGTTTGCGGGTCCCAGCGAGATTGTCATTGTGGCAGACGACTCGGCCAACCCAGTCTATGTGGCCGCGGACCTTTTGTCTCAGGCCGAACACGACCTAATGGCTTCCGCTGTACTGGTTACCATGTCCGAAAGGATGGCGGAAGAGGTGTGCAAAGAGCTGGAAAGGCAGAAAGCCTGCCTTTCCAGGAGGGACATTATAGAGAAGTCCCTTAAGGAGTATGGCGCCATAGTCATAGTGAATGGTCTTGAAGAAGCCATTGACGTGGTCAACGCCATTGCCCCGGAACATCTGGAACTCTGTGTGGCGGAGCCGTTCAGCCTGTTAGGGGACACTGTAAACGCCGGGGCCATCTTCCTGGGGAACTACTCCTCGGAACCGCTGGGGGACTATTTCGCCGGCCCCAACCATGTGCTGCCCACCGGCGGGACAGCCCGGTTTTTCTCACCCTTAAACCTCTCGGACTTTATGAAAAAGTCCAGCATAGTGTACTATACCAGGGAGGCGCTGGGGAAGGTGAAGGATGACGTTACAGGCTTTGCCGAGGCCGAAGGCCTTATCGCCCACTCCAACGCCATAAGGGTTAGGTTTGAGTGAAGGTAACAGCGGCGGAAAAAGAAGGTGATTAAATTGCCAGGGAATCCTGAAAAGGAAAAGAGGGCTTTAAATACCGGCGAAAGGGAAGAGAACAGGTATTGGAGCGGGATGATAAAAGGCATAAAGCCGTACATTCCCGGTGAACAGCCGAAAGATCAAAAATACATAAAGCTCAACACCAATGAGAACCCTTACCCGCCCTCCCCCAGGGTGCTGGAAGCCATAAAGCGGGCTGCCGACGGGAGCTTGAGGCTCTACCCGGACCCCGAGTGCAGTTCATTAAGGGAAACCATAGCACGGCACTTCGGCCTTAAAAAAGAGCAGGTGTTTGTGGGCAACGGTTCCGATGAACTTTTGGCTTTTGCCTTTGCGGCCTTTTTTACGGGCAAGGCTCCCATACTTTTCCCGGAAATAACCTATAGCTTCTTTCCGGTGTACTGCAAGTTTTTCGGCATAGACTATGAGCCTGTGCCCCTGGGAAAAGACTTTTCCGTGGCGGTAGAGAAGTTCTGCCGGCCCAACGGAGGCGTGGCCCTGCCCAACCCCAACGCTCCCACCGGCATATGCCTTAAGGCAAGCCAGGTGGAGGAAATAGCGGCCCGTAATCCTGAAAGCGTTGTGCTGATTGATGAGGCCTACATAGACTTCGGAGGGGAATCGGTGGTAAGCCTTGTTGACAGCTACCCAAATCTCCTGGTGGTGCAGACTTTCTCCAAGTCCCGCTCACTGGCGGGCTTGCGCCTGGGTATGGCCATGGGCCGCGAAGGTTTGATAGAAGGCCTAAGGCGGGTAAAGGACTCCTTCAACTCCTACACCGTAGACAGGATCGCGCTGGCGGCAGGTGAGGAAGCCATAAAGGACCGGGAGTATTTTGAAGAAACCCGGCGCAAAATAATTGAGACCCGCTGCCGGGTGAGAAATGAGCTAATCAGTATGGGCTTTGAGGTCACCGATTCCATGGCCAACTTCCTGTTCATGTCCCATCCGGCCGTACCGGCGGACTTCCTCTACAGGGAGCTTAAAAGCAAAGGGGTGCTGGTGAGGTATTTTGACAGGCCAAAGATTGAGAACCACCTCCGGGTGACCATCGGCACCGATGAGGAGATGGACTGTTTTTTAAGGGCGTTAAGAGAAGTTATGGCCTGCTGTCCCCAGGGTGGAAGCTGAACCTATCCCTGAAAATGGGTGAGGTGCTTGAGGGTAGCTTTGAAAATGGGCGAGAAGGAAAATGGGTGGGACATTTGAACACTGAAAGGAAGAGGTGCCCTGGCGATAACCGGCTGAAGCCGGGTACATGCCGACCACCGCGGGAGGCGGCGGAGAGGCGTTCTGGCGGTAATAGGCCAAAGCCAGAGATGCGCTTTCTGAAGTGATTTGTTTGGGGAAAATATAGAAAAAAATCAAGTTATTTTGCTATAATTGCGTTATATTTCTGGCGCAAGCCGGATGGGAGGGCATGAAGATGGAAAGGACGGGCAGGGTGGAGAGAAAAACAGCTGAAACCCATGTTGTCCTGTCGCTGGTCATAGACGGGAAGGGAACCGCTGAGGCAAATACGGGAATAGGCTTTTTTGACCACATGCTGACCCTGTTGGCCAAACACGGGCTTTTTGACCTGAAAGTCAGCGCAAAAGGGGACCTGGAAGTAGACGCCCATCATACGGTGGAAGACGTAGGCCTTGTCCTTGGACAGGCCATTAAGGAAGCCCTGGGGGAAAAAATATCGCTTAAGCGCTATGGTTCCGCCTTTGTGCCCATGGATGAAGCTCTGGCAATGGCGGCGCTGGACTTAAGCGGAAGGCCTTTCCTCTTCTATGATGTTCCCATGACCGCCGGAAGGGTGGGAGAGATGGACACCCAGTTGGTGGAGGAGTTTTTCAGGGCCCTTACTTCCAGCGCGGGCATAACCCTCCACATAAAGGTCTTCCATGGGAGCAACAACCACCACATTATTGAGGCAATTTTTAAGGCCTTTGCCAGGGCCCTGGCCCAGGCTGCAGAAACAGACTCCAGGATTGAGGGAGTTATGTCTACCAAAGGTCTGCTTTAGGCTGTATACTCGCAGTAAAGGATGGGAAAAGGTTTATGCTTATCGGCGACACAGGTTTTATTAAACTGCCCCTTTTTGTAAAGGGAAAGGTAAGGGATGTCTATGACCTCGGAGACAAGCTGCTTATAATCGCCACCGACAGGATATCGGCCTTTGACCTGGTGTTTCCCAACCTTATACCCAACAAGGGCAGGGTTTTAAACGGCATGTCCGTATTCTGGTTCAACTTCACCAGGGACATTATCGGCAACCACATGATAACTGCCGATGTGGACCGGTACCCCCTGGGACTTTCGGAGTTTAAGGAGGAACTGGCAGGCAGGTCCATGCTGGTAAAGAAGGTTAAAATGGTAGAGGCGGAGTGCGTGGTGAGAGGGTACCTTGAAGGCTCCGGGCTTAAGGAATACAGGAAAAAAGGCAGCATAAGCGGCATAAAGCTTCCCGAAGGCATGGTCCAGGCCCAGAAGCTCCCCGAGCCCATTTTCACTCCCACCACCAAGGCAAAGGCCGGCCATGATGAGAGCGTCACATTTGAGGAACTGGCCGACAGGATCGGTACGGAACTTGCCGCCAGGCTCAGGGATGTGAGTATTGCGCTTTATGAAAAAGCCAGCAAACATGCCGCAAACCGGGGAATCATACTGGCCGACACCAAGTTTGAGTTCGGCATCCTGGATGGAGAGCTTATAGCCGCCGACGAGATGTTTACCCCCGACTCCTCCAGGTTCTGGGCTATGGACGACTACCAGCCCGGAAGGGCCCAGAAGAGCTTTGACAAGCAGTATATAAGGGATTATCTTGAGTCCATCGGCTGGGACAAAAACCCGCCGGCTCCCGTCCTGCCTGACGATGTGGTTAAAAAGACCGAGGAAAAATATCTTGAAGCCTGCGAGAGGATAACGGGCAGCAAATTGCTGTGAGCGCCTGCCCGGCCGGTGCCGAAGTGAGATGCCAGGAGGCTGAGAGCTTGATTGCCGTTGTGGACCATGGAGCAGGAAACTTAAGGAGCGTAGAGAAAGCCTTTCAATACATTGGCTGCCATGCGGCTGTGACGGATGACCCTTCCGCCATTTTAAGAGCTGACGCTGTTGTACTGCCCGGGGTGGGAGCCTTTGCCGACGTGATGAAAAGGCTTGAAACCCTGGGCTTGCTGGGTGTTGTCAGGGAGGTTATTGAGCGGGGCAAACCCTTCCTGGGCATATGCCTTGGAATGCAGCTTCTTTTTGACTTCAGCGAAGAAGGCCAGGAGAAGACTGCCGGGCTTGGGGTTTTCAGGGGGACCGTAAGAAGGCTCCCCGCCCAAAAGGGCCTAAAAGTTCCCCATGTGGGCTGGAATCTGCTTGACATAAAGGGCGACAGCCCCCTCTTTAAAAACCTTGATGGGGCTCCGTATGTGTACTTTGTGCACTCCTACTGCGTTTGCGCTGAAGACAGGAGCATAGCTGCCGCCAGCGCCAGGCATGGGATAGAGTTTGATGCGGCCGTAAGCAGTGGAAACGTGCACGCTGTCCAGTTCCACCCCGAGAAGAGCGGGAGGATAGGGCTGGCTGTGCTGAGGGGCTTTGCGGACTTTGCGAAGCTTTGAAATATCCTGGCTTGGAGGATTGTGCCATGGTAATTTACCCGGCCATTGACATAAAGGATGGGAAATGTGTAAGACTGGTGCAGGGGCGGTTTGACAACGCCACGGTCTACTCGGAGGACCCGGTGGAGACAGCCCTGAAATGGGAAAGGGCCGGGGCCTGCTTCCTGCATCTTGTGGACCTTGACGGGGCAAGGACCGGAAAACCGCAGAACATTGACATCATCGGCCGGATAGCCGTAAGCCTTGGCATACTTGTGCAGGCGGGAGGCGGTATAAGAAGCATGGAGGATATTGAAGCGGTCCTGGGCAAGAGAATCCGGCGGGTAATACTGGGGACATCGGCTGTACAAAATCCCGGCTTTATCAAAGAAGCGCTTAAGGCTTACGGAAGCAGTATAGCCGCAGCCATTGACGCCAGGGACGGCAAAGTGGCCGTGGAAGGCTGGTTTAAGACAAGCGGGCTGTCAGCGGTGGACTTTGCCCGGGAAATGGAAGACTTGGGTGTAAAGACGGTCATTTATACGGATATATCCAGGGACGGCACCCTTTCGGGGCCCAACTTCAAAGCCGTGGAAGAGCTGAAAAAGGCCGTGGGAATAGAGGTCATAGCTTCAGGGGGAATAAGCAGCCTGGATGACTTAAAAAGGCTTAAGGAGACAGGGGTGTCGGGTGTAATAATAGGAAAGGCGCTGTACACGGGTGATATTGACTTAAGAGAGGCTCTTGAGCTGGTTAAGCAGGGATGACAAATAGCAGCGACAAGGCGCAGGATATTCAATTAAGCATAGAGGAGAGGTTTTTATGCTCGCAAAGCGAATTATCCCCTGCCTGGACGTACAGGGGGGCAGGGTTGTAAAGGGAGTGAATTTTGTAAATATCAGGGATGCCGGAGACCCTGTGGAGATTGCTGCGGCATATGACAGGGCAGGGGCCGATGAGCTTGCTTTCCTGGATATCACCGCTACCAGCGACGCCAGGGAAATAATGGTTGACCTTGTTAAACGGGTGGCAGAGCAGGTGTTTATTCCCTTTACCGTTGGAGGAGGCATAAGGACGGTTGAGGACTTCAGAGCCATACTCAAGGCGGGAGCCGATAAGATATCCATATGTTCAGCGGCTTTTAAGAAGCCTGAGCTGATTTCGGAAGCAGCGCTTAAGTTCGGCAGCCAGTGTGTTGTGGTAGCCATAGATGCAAAGAGAAGGCCTGACGGGAAAGGATGGGAGGCCTTTATACACGGAGGAAGGATTAACACCGGCCGGGATGCGGTGGAATGGGCCATGGAGGCTGAACGGCTGGGAGCGGGAGAGATACTGCTCACCAGCATGGACCGGGACGGCACAAAAGACGGCTATGACATTGAATTGACGAAAACCGTTGCAGGCTGTGTGAAAATACCGGTAATAGCTTCCGGGGGAGCCGGAAGCAGGGAGCATTTTTATGAGGTACTGACCGAGGGGATGGCCGACGCGGCTTTGGCCGCCTCACTGTTCCATTACAGGGAGCTGGAGATAGGAAGCCTAAAGCAGTATTTAAAGGAAAAAGGGGTAGAAGTGAGGCTGTAAATCCGGCTCTTCCGGCGGGGATAAACGGAGGTTGCGGAAATGGAAGAATTGCTGAAAGAAGTGAAGTTTGATGAAAGAGGGCTGGCGGCTGCTATTATTCAGGACTACAGGACCGGAGAGGTTTTAATGCTTGCCTACATGAACAGGGAAGCCCTGGAGAAGTCGCTCACAACAGGCCTGGCTACCTACTGGAGCCGCAGCAGGGGGAGCTTGTGGACCAAGGGGGAGACTTCGGGCAATTTTCAGCGCATAAAGTCGGTGAGCCTTGACTGCGACGGGGATGCCCTGCTGCTGAAGGTGGAGCAGGTGGGAAACGCCTGTCATACGGGGTATCACTCCTGCTTTTTCAGGGAACTATATAAAGAAGCAGGCGGAGAAGAAAGCCGTGACTTGGGCCTCATCCCGGCATGCCAGGAGGATCCGGCTGAGATTCTAAAAGAGCTTTACGCTGTTATAAAAGACAGGATGGCTCATCCCAGGGAAGGGTCCTACACCAGTTACCTCTTTAAGGAGGGGCTGGACAAGATCTTAAAAAAGGTAGGGGAAGAAGCTGCCGAAGTTATTATTGCGGCCAAGAACAGGTCCAGGGATGAGACAAGGTATGAGATTGCGGACCTCCTTTATCACCTCCTGGTCCTCATGGCAGAGCAGGGCTTAAGCCTTGAGGAGATATACGGCGAGCTTAAGGGGAGAAGGAAGTAGACGGGTCCCGGGGCTGCGTACGGCTTACAGATACCAAAGGCAATAGATTGGCATAAGAAAAACGGAGAAATTGCGAAAAGAATGAAGAAAACAGGCCGTATTTTGACTACAAGGGCGTTTTTTAACCTTAATGAGTGTTTGATTACCTTTCAGTAATAATTTATAGTAAGAATAGCAAAATTAGCACTCATCACCAATGAGTGCTAATAAAATACATAACAAAGGAGGTAAGAGTATGAAGATTAAACCCTTGGGTGACAGGGTTGTGATCAAGATGTTAGAAACCGAAGAAACGACGAAGAGCGGTATTGTCCTCCCGGGCTCGGCAAAGGAGAAGCCCCAGGTGGCTGAGGTGATTGCCGTAGGACCCGGAACAGTAGTAGACGGAAAGGAAGTTAAGATGGAAGTTAAAGTGGGGGACAAGGTACTTATCAGCAAGTATGCAGGAACCGAAGTCAAACTGGACGGCCAGGAGTATACCATATTGAGGCAGTCCGACATTCTGGCGGTAGTCGAGTAGAAGTAAATTCCCCATCAGGCAGAAATCAATAAGGAGGTAGGACTAATGGCAAAAGATATTAAATTTAGTGAAGATGCCAGGCGCGCCCTTGAAAGAGGCGTTAACCAACTGGCCGATACGGTTAAAA
>JAKOSZ010000069.1 GCA_029776555.1 Bacillota bacterium
TAAAAGGTGGCGTTTACTCCCCCTCTTATATCTATTCCAAACCTCATCTCCGACGCGCTGGGTATGTCAAAGTATGGAAGTCCCCATATATCAATACAGGTAAGTATTCCTATTATTAGAATAACTAAAAAAATCTTTAGCTTTCTGAAAGATCCCATTATGCCGAAAGCCCCCTTTTCTTCTTGTCCGCATGTGGTAATTATATAACTTAAAAAGGGGGACAGTCAATACTTAAGGCTTATCAAGAACTGTATTTGATGGTACTTTATAGGAGGCGCGTGCCGTTTATCAGCAGCTGAAAGGTAATGCCCAGAAACTCGGCGGCCCGGCGGTTCATGGTCATCCTGGCGAGAAATATCTCAAAGTAGTCCATAACGGGGCAGATCTTAGTGTCAATGGCAAGCTCCAGCACGGCGGACTTTTTATCCCTGCAGACGGCAAGACTGGAGCTCTCTACGGCGTAATTCACCCTGTCATGTATGTCAAAGGTGGTTATATCGCGGTTTTTCACCCTGCTCCTGTGCACATCCGACTTGTCGGCCAGAATAAGCGCCGCCGAAATATTGCTGACAGCAGTGCCCGTTTCCTCGTCGTGGTTGCCGATGGCCAGCATGATTTCGGAAGCCTCGGCGCAGGGCATGCCCATTTTTACAAGTATGTTGTAGGCCAGCAGAGCGCCTGACTGGGCATGGTCAACCCTGTTAACGGCGTTGCCGATGTCATGGAGGTACCCGGCTATCCTGGCCAGCTCGGCCTCCCTTTCGGGAAAACCCAAACTGGTGAGTATCTTCCCGGCGGTACGGGAGACATGCTCCACATGTCTGAAGGAGTGCTCGGTATAGCCCAGTACATCCATCTGCTTTTCCGCTATAATTAAAAAAGTCTTGACCTCTTCGTATTTTCTTACGTCTTCAATGGTGATAAGGGCCATATTCTCACCTTCAAGCCTTAGTATCTCATAAAAACCAAAGGCGCCTGAACGCCTTGATTTAAGGCGCAGTCCGGCCTGTCCGCCATAACTGCGCCCTTATCCGGAATGGACGGTTTTAAAGAGCTTAACTCACCTGTTTGAAACTTTCTTATTCCCGCAGCTCTGGTTTGCCACAGTACAAGAGGTCTTACACGCCGACTGGCAGGAAGTCTGACATTCACCGCATCCCGCGTTCTTTACATCCTTTACAAGTACGGCGGACCTGCCGATGGTCTTTATGTGCTTCATCTGAATACCTCCTTTGTAATATCACCTTTTCACCTTGTACCTATACCGTCTTTTATTCCCCACGTTAATCCCCACGATTCCTCCCACACTCCCTGAAAGGACCCCAATGAGAAGCATGGTGAGAACACGCCTGTTTATGGAAAAATCCTGGTATATCAGACAATTTAAAATGTAGAGTATGATCATGTAAATAAGGCCGACTATACCGCCGTTCAGCCATCCTTTGCTCCCTATGGACCTGGTAGTGGTGAAACCTGCTGCCAGAACACTCAATACCGTTACAGCCAGGACCGCAGACTCCACATACTTTTCGGGGAAATTGGTGTAGGTCAGCACCAGAGCGAAAAATATAAACAGCGGTATGGTTATTATGTATGATGCAACAATGCCTTTGAACATGGCGGTGAGAACCAGGTAATTGCCCGGCGTTTTTCTATAACCCTGTCCCGCTTGCATAATGGCGGACACCTCCAAATCCAGTCTCACTATAATTTATTGAAGGTTCCCCAGGGTTAGAACAAACATTTCCCGTCTTTAGCCAGCCAACTCACTTAGGTTCCCGGCACTGTTCCGGCCTTTCTTTACAATCCTTAAAACTTAAGACTAAGCCTCCAGGGGCTTATTGACATCCCTTACCGCCCACTTCTTGATCTTCAGCTGGTTTTTTTCAATACTTGTCTCTATTACCAGTTCGTCATCCTTTATGTTGACGATTTTACCGACGATCCCGCCGATGGTGGTAATATCGTTGCCCACCTGGAGAGATTCCAGCATTTCCCTGATCCTCTTGTCCTTTTTCTTTTGCGGAAGCACAATCATGAAATACATCAAGGCCACAATAAAGACAACATAGAATAACAGTGATAAATATGGATTCATGCGTAAACTCCTCCATTACTCAGTTTAGATAACCGTAGCTTTCAAAAAACTCCCTTCGGAAGTCTGCCAGCCTATCCTCTATTATAGCCTGTCTTATTCCCTTCATCAAGTTAATAAGAAATCTAATGTTGTGCCAGGTGGTCAATCTCACTCCCAGGATTTCTCCGGCCTTTAAAAGGTGCCTTATGTATGCCCTGGTAAAATTCCTGCAGGTGTAACAGTCGCACTCGGGGTCCAGTCTGCCGAAATCCTTTGCGTATTTGGCGTCTCTTATTATAATCCTTCCCCTGCTGGTCATTACGGTTCCGTTCCTTCCTATACGGGTGGGTAAAACGCAGTCAAACATGTCTATGCCGCGTATGGCACCCTCCACAAGGTAATCCGGGCTTCCCACCCCCATTAGATACCTCGGTTTATCCCCGGGGAGGTCCTCCACCGTATTCTCTATCATTTCGCACATCAGTTCAGCAGGTTCACCCACGCTTAAACCGCCAATGGCATAGCCGTCAAAGCCAATCTCCACAATCTGCCTTGCGCTTTCCTTCCTCAGGTCCTTATACATGCCGCCCTGTACAATGCCAAAGAGGGCCTGTTTTTCCGGGAAGCGGTGGGCCGATTTGCAGCGTATGGCCCAGCGGGCGGTCCTTTCTATGGATTTTTTTACGTAATCGTACTCGGCGGGATATGGAACGCATTCGTCAAAAGCCATTATTATATCGGCTCCCAGGCTGTTTTGCACCTCAATGGACTTTTCAGGGGTAAAAAAGTGCCTGGAACCGTCAATGTGGGAGCGGAAGGTAACCCCGTCCTCATGGATATCCCTCAAGTCACTTAGGCTGAATACCTGAAACCCGCCGCTGTCGGTGAGTATGGGCCTGTCCCAGCCCATAAAGCCGTGAAGCCCTCCTGCTTCCTCCACAATTTTATGCCCCGGCCTCATGTAAAGGTGGTAGGTGTTGCTCAGGATAATGCCCACCTCTATCTCCTTTAACTCGGCAGGCGACATGCCCTTAACCGTTGCCTGGGTCCCCACCGGCATAAAGGCCGGCGTCTCAAAAACGCCATGGGGTGTGTGCAGCCTTCCGAGCCTGGCCCCTGTCTGTTTGCACGTTTTTATAAGCTCAAAAGTTATCGGCGCCATATCAATCACCGTTTTGCTCTATATCCTATTTTATAAACATGGCATCCCCGAAACTGAAAAACCTGTATCTCTCTTCAATGGCCTTTTGGTAAGCCTTGAAAATCCTTTCCTGTCCGGCAAAAGCGCAAACCAGCATGATAAGGGTGGACTGGGGCAGGTGGAAATTTGTTATCAGGGCGTCTATGGCTTTAAAAGCATAGCCCGGGTAAATGAAAATGTCGGTCATGCCCGAACCCGGTGAAAGAAGCCCCTTTTCGTCGGCCACAGTCTCCAAAACCCTGCAGCTGGTTGTGCCTACGGCAATCACCCTTTTCCCGCTCATTTTGGCAGAGTTGATTGCCTGGCAGCTTTCAGCCCCAATGTGGTAGTATTCGGAATGCATCTTGTGTTGGCTTATGTCTTCCGTCTTTACCGGTTTAAAGGTCCCCAGGCCCACGTGGAGGGTCAGGTACGCCAAATTAACACCCTTGGACTTAAGCTTTTCCAAAAGCTCCGCTGTAAAGTGGAGGCCTGCGGTGGGCGCGGCAATGGACCCCCTGTGCCTTGCATAGACAGTCTGGTACCTTTCGGGGTCCTTTATCCTTTTCCTTATATACGGCGGCAAAGGCATGGTGCCTACCTGCTCCAGCACCTCTTCAAAACGGCGGTCCCCTTCCCATTTAAAGCCCACGTACCTGTTCCCGCCCTCGGAAACACTCAGCACCTGGGCTTCCAGGATACCATCCCCGAAGCTGAAGGCAGCGCCCGGCTTTGCCCTCCTGCCGGGCTTGGCCATTACCTCCCAGGTGTCGGAGCCGTACA
>JAKOSZ010000005.1 GCA_029776555.1 Bacillota bacterium
AACGCACCCTTGCTATCTTCCTCAAAGCCGAATTGGGCTTCTTGGGAGTTGTGGTCTTTACCACCGTGCAAACTCCGCGCTTTTGAGGAGAACTCAAGTCTATGGGCTTCTTCTTAAGGAAATTGAATCCCTTTTGCAGCGCAGGAGCGGTAGACTTCACCCTGGTAACTTTCCTTCCCTTTCTCACCAACTGGTTAAACGTCGGCATCGGTTCACCTCCCTCCATCTCATCTATTTGAAGGCACCCGGGAAGCGCAAACAAGCCCTCCCCTTGCCTTCCGTCCATATTAAAAATACTGCGGCTTAAGCCGCAGAAAACTCTGCCGGAAGTCCATTTTATGGTTAAATTATGCCTGGTTTTCTTCAGTCAGTATACATGCGGCCGAAGCCCCGACTTCTATCCCGCAGGCTTTCCCAAGCTGCTTCATGGTGTCAACATACACGATTTCAACGCCCTTGCTCCGGCATAATTCCTGAAGCCCCGCAGTCACTCTTCCCTCGGCATCCCTGGCTATGAAAACCTTCTTTGCTTTTCCCTTTTCAACTGCCTTACAGGTCTGTTTTACTCCTACCGTTATATTTCTACCCTTTAAATCTTTTAAATCCTCTGACACGGTTTACCCTCCAGAAACAGTGCGAGAAAAACGCTTCCGTAATTTTCCTTAAGGGCTTCCCCGGAACCTCACAATCACCCGGACAAAGCGGTAAACATGGCTGGAAGTCCGGATTTGCGCACTGTGATATTTTACACCGTCAAACTCTCTTTGTCAAGACATTATGCCTGCCCAAAGCGCCGCCGGAAGCGCTCAGGGCCTTTCGGGTTTAAGGCTTTTCCCGAAAGGCCCGCCGGTAAGCTTCCTATACTTCTGCCGGACTTGCCTCTTCCGGGACCACGCTTACGTCCCTGTACCTGCTCATTCCGGTGCCCGCCGGGATGAGTTTTCCTATAATTACGTTTTCCTTCAGTCCCATCAGCGGATCAATCTTGCCCTTGATGGCGGCCTCGGTGAGCACCCTTGTGGTTTCCTGGAAGGAAGCGGCTGACAGGAAGGACTCGGTGGCCAGAGAGGCCTTCGTAATCCCAAGCAGCGCTCTCTTTCCGCTGGCAAGCTTAAGTTTCTGGCTTGCTATCCTCTCATTTTCCCTTTCAAATTCAAACATGTCCACCAAGCCGCCCGGCAGGAAGTTGGTGTCTCCGGGGTCGTCAACCTTTACTTTCCTCATCATCTGCCTGATGATGATTTCTATATGCTTGTCGTTTATGTCAACACCCTGAAGCCTGTACACCCTCTGTACCTCTTGCAGCAGGTACGCGTGAACGCCGCTTACTCCCTTTATCTTGAGGATATCATGAGGATTTACCGAACCTTCCGTCAATTCATCCCCTGCCTGTATCATATCGCCGTCATTCACTTTCAGCCTTGAGCCGTAAGGTATCAAATAGTTCCTTGAATCTCCGTCCGGCGAAGTGATGACAATCTCTCTCCTCTTCTTGGACTCGTTTATCCTCACTGTGCCGGAGATTTCCGAAATAATGGCAAGGCCCTTGGGTTTGCGCGCTTCAAACAGTTCCTCAACCCTGGGAAGACCCTGGGTAATATCCTCACCGGCAACCCCGCCCGTATGGAAGGTCCTCATGGTAAGCTGGGTACCGGGTTCTCCTATGGACTGGGCCGCTATAATTCCCACTGCTTCGCCCACATTGACCTCATCGCCGGTGGCCAGGTTAACCCCGTAGCACCTGGCGCACACCCCGTACTCGGAGCGGCAGGTCAACACCGACCTTATCCTGACCTTCTTTATGCCTGCCTTTATTATCCTTTCCGCATCTTCGTCCTTAATCAGGTGGTTTGCCTCTACCAGCACTTCCCCGGTTTCAGGGTGGGCGATGTTTTCCAAGGCGAACCTGCCCGTTATCCTCTCCGCAAGGCTTTCAATGACTTCGCCTCCGTCTTTTATGTCCGTGACCTCTACGCCTTCCTCCAGGTTCCCGCAGTCCTCTTCCCTGACAATTACGTCCTGGCTCACGTCTACCAGTCGCCTTGTGAGGTAACCTGAGTCAGCCGTCCTCAAGGCCGTGTCGGCAAGTCCTTTCCTGGCGCCGTGGGTTGAAATGAAGAATTCCAGCACCTTCAGTCCCTCACGGAAGTTGGAGGTTATGGGCATCTCAATGGTTCTGCCGGTGGTGTCTACCATTAATCCCCTCATGCCGGCCAGCTGCTTTATCTGGTTTATATTGCCCCTTGCTCCCGAGTTGGACATCATGAAAAGGGGATTCAGGGGATCGAGGTTGTTTACCAGCGCTGTCTGGATGTTTTCCGTAGTCTCGTTCCAGATGTTAATGACCGAGTTATACCTCTCTTCGTCGGATATCAGCCCTCTCTTGTACTGCTTTGTAATGTTCTCGATCTTCTCTTCCGCCTGCTTTAAGTATTTGGCTTTGACCTCAGGGATGATCATATCGGAAACACCGATGGTTATCGCCCCTTCGGTGGAGTACTTGAAGCCAAGAACCTTAACCTTGTCAAGCACCAGGGCCGTTTCGGTAGTCCCATGCACTTTTATGCACCTGTCAATGATCTTCCCCAGTTCACCCTTGCCCACCAGAAAGCCTATCTCAAGGTCGAACATTGTTTCAGGGTTGGACCTGTCCACAAAGCCCAGGTCCTGGGGAATGGCGCTGTTTAAGATAATCTTGCCCGCAGTTGTGTTTATTAATTTGTGCACAGGCTTTCCGTCAATAACCCTGGTCATCCTCACCTTGATTTTGGCATGCAAATCCAGGTAGCCCTCATTGTAGGCCAGCAAGGCCTCCTCGGGAGAGCCGAAAACCTTGCCCTCTCCCTTGACCCCGTCCCTCTCTATGGTGAGGTAGTAGCAGCCCAGAACCATGTCCTGGGTAGGAACGGCTATAGGTTTCCCGTCCTTGGGGGCAAGCAGGTTGTTTGCCGAAAGCATCAGGAACCTGGCCTCAGCCTGGGCTTCAGCGGAAAGAGGTACGTGAACCGCCATTTGGTCCCCGTCAAAGTCGGCGTTATAGGCAGTGCAGACCAGCGGATGCAGTTTTATGGCCCTTCCTTCAACGAGTACAGGCTCAAAGGCCTGAATTCCCAGCCTGTGAAGGGTCGGGGCGCGGTTTAAGAGCACCGGGTGTTCTGTTATGACTTCTTCAAGGACGTCCCAGACTTCGTTTCTGACCCTTTCTACCATCCTCTTGGCGCTCTTTATGTTCTGGGCAATCCCGTCATTGACCAGCTTTTTCATGACAAAGGGCTTGAACAGCTCCAGGGCCATCTCCTTGGGAAGACCGCACTGGTATATTTTCAGTTCGGGGCCAACCACTATTACGGAGCGGCCGGAGTAGTCCACGCGCTTACCCAGCAGGTTCTGGCGGAAACGCCCCTGCTTTCCTTTCAGCATATCCGAAAGAGACTTAAGAGGCCTGTTTCCGGGACCGGTAACCGGTCTGCCCCTCCTGCCGTTGTCAATGAGGGCGTCCACCGCTTCCTGGAGCATCCTCTTTTCGTTCCTGACAATTATGTCGGGAGCTCCCAGGTCCAAAAGCCTCTTTAGACGATTGTTTCTGTTTATAACCCTCCTGTAGAGGTCATTCAAGTCGGAGGTGGCAAACCTGCCGCCGTCCAGCTGGACCATGGGCCTTAAGTCGGGCGGTATGACAGGTATTACGTCAAGGATCATCCACTCGGGCCTGTTGCCCGAAAGCCTGAAGGCTTCCACCACTTCCAGCCTCTTAATGGTCCTTATCCTCTTTTGTCCCGTGGTATGCTTAAGTTCAGCCTTGAGCTCCGCCGACAGTTTATCCAGGTCGATCTCGGCCAAAAGCTGCTTTATTGTCTCGGCTCCCATTCCCACCACAAACTTGCTGCCGAATTTCTCAAGGCTGTCCCGGTATTCCTTCTCGGTCAGTATCTGCTTCTTGAAGAGGGGCGTCTGCCCCGGGTCAACAACCACATAGGCAGCGAAGTACAAAACCTTCTCCAAAGCCCTGGGGGACATGTCCAGTATGAGCCCCATCCGGCTTGGTATGCCTTTAAAATACCAGATATGGGAAACCGGGGCCGCAAGTTCTATATGTCCCATTCGCTCTCTTCTAACCTTTGACCGGGTCACTTCCACCCCACACCGGTCACACACAATGCCCTTGTATCTTATCCTCTTGTACTTGCCGCAATGACACTCCCAGTCTTTTACAGGTCCAAAAATCCTCTCGCAAAACAGGCCGTCCCTTTCCGGTTTGAGAGTCCTATAGTTTATGGTTTCGGGCTTTTTTACCTCGCCCCTTGACCATTCTCTGATTTTTTCAGGAGAAGCCAGTCCGATACATATTGAATCAAAGTTACTCAACTCGAGCATAAACCTATCTCCCTCCATTAAATTTCGTCATCGTCGTCAACTTTGGCCAAGCCTTCGTCGTCGTCCGAACCCAGCGCTTCGTCAAATTCCTCGTCGTCAAACAGATCCTCGTCCAGGTTTTCGTCAAAGTCTTCGTCGCCAAGGCTTTCGCCGAGACCCTCACCACCGGAGAGGTCGTCGTCCAGGCTGATCTCTTCCAAGTCCAGAGCGTCAGCTATGCTTTCCTCTTCGAATCCCTCTTCTTCAGGCACGAGGGTTTCTTTCCCGCGCCCTTCGAAGTTGACATTAAGTTCATCCAGTTCGTCATCCACCGATTCTTTTATGGTTATCTCCTCTTTTTCCTCAGAATAGACCTTCACGTCCAGGGCAAGGCTCTGAAGCTCTTTGACAAGGACCTTAAAAGACTCGGGGATGCCCGGCTCCGGTACGTTTTCGCCTTTCACGATAGCTTCGTAAGTCTTGACCCTTCCTGTCACGTCGTCGGATTTCACCGTCAGTATTTCCTGGAGGGTGTAGGCAGCTCCATAGGCTTCCAGAGCCCAGACTTCCATTTCACCAAACCTCTGTCCGCCAAACTGGGCTTTACCTCCAAGGGGCTGCTGAGTCACCAGGGAGTAAGGACCGGTTGAACGGGCGTGTATCTTATCGTCCACCAGGTGCAATAGCTTCATCATATACATGTATCCCACGGTCACCCTGTTATTAAAAGGCTCTCCCGTGCGGCCGTCATAAAGTACGCTCTTTCCGTCGTCAGGCAAGCCAGCTTTTTTAAGGGTCTCAATAATGTCGTATTCATTGGCTCCGTCAAATACCGGGGTTGCCACCTTCCAGCCAAGGGCCCTGGCGGCATAGCCCAGGTGAACTTCCAGCACCTGGCCAATATTCATACGGGACGGTACGCCCAGGGGGTTTAGAACTATCTCAAGGGGAGTGCCGTCGGGAAGGAAAGGCATATCCTCCTCCGGCAGTATCCTGGAAATAACCCCCTTGTTTCCGTGCCTTCCCGCCATCTTATCCCCTACGGATATCTTTCTCTTCTGGGCCACATATACCCTTACCAGCTGGTTAACCCCGGGAGACAACTCATCGCCGTTTTCCCTTGTGAAAACCTTTACGTCCACAACTATTCCCGACTCTCCATGGGGCACCCTCAAAGAGGTATCCCGGACCTCTCTCGCCTTTTCTCCGAATATGGCGCGAAGAAGCCTTTCTTCCGCAGTAAGCTCGGTTTCCCCTTTGGGAGTCACTTTCCCCACCAGGATGTCTCCCGCCCTTACTTCGGCTCCTATTCTTATAACGCCTCTTTCGTCCAGATCTTTTAAGCTGTCTTCGCTGACATTGGGTATATCCCTGGTTATTTCTTCGGGCCCCAGCTTCGTATCTCTGGCCTCTGCGTCATACTCCTCTATGTGTATGGAAGTAAACACGTCATTCTTGGCAAGGCTCTCACTAATCAGTATGGCGTCCTCGTAATTGTATCCTTCCCAGGGCATGAAGCCTACCAGGACGTTCTTCCCAAGGGCAATTTCGCCCCCGTTGGTGGCAGGACCGTCGGCGATGACTTCGCCGGCCTTCACCGTAGTACCTTTTTTTACTATCGGGCGCTGGTTTATGCAGGTCCCCTGGTTGGAACGCATGTATTTTAAAAGCTTATAAGTATCTTTCCCACCTTCGTTATTTCTTACAACAATCTCGTTGGCCGAAACCTTTTCCACAAGCCCGTCCTTTTCCGCCAGCACCACCACTCCCGAGTCCTTGGCAGCTTTGTACTCCACTCCTGTTGCCACCAGCGGAGCCTCGGTCTTTATGAGAGGCACAGCCTGCCTCTGCATGTTGGACCCCATCAGGGCACGGTTGGCGTCGTCGTTTTCAAGGAAGGGAATCATGGCGGTAGCCACCGATACGATTTGTTTCGGCGAAACGTCCATGTAGTCCACCTTGCCGGGCTCTTCCTCTATAATTACATCCTTGTAGCGGCAGGCCACCTTCTTGTTTGCAAAGCGGTTTTCTTCATCAAGGGGCTCATTGGCCTGGGCAATTACGTATTCATCCTCTACGTCCGCCGTAAGGTATACCACTTCGTCGGTAACTACGCCCTTCTCCTTGTCCACCTTCCTGTAGGGGGCTTCAATAAAGCCGTATTCATTTATCCTGGCGTAGGTGCTCAATGACCCGATAAGTCCGATATTGGGTCCTTCAGGGGTCTCAATGGGGCACATTCTCCCGTAGTGGGAGTAGTGAACGTCCCTGACCTCGAAAGAGGCCCTTTCCCTGTTCAGTCCTCCAGGCCCCAGGGCGCTCAGCCTTCTCTTGTGGGTAAGTTCAGCCAGGGGGTTGGTCTGGTCCATGAACTGGGACAGCTGGCTGCTTCCGAAAAACTCCTTTATGGCCGCGGCGACGGGCCTTATATTGATTAAGGCCTGGGGGGTGACAATGTCCAGGTCCTGGATGGTCATCCTCTCCTTAATGACCCTCTCCATCCTGACCAAACCTATTCTGAACTGGTTCTGAAGCAATTCCCCCACCGAGCGCAGTCTCCTGTTCCCCAGGTGGTCTATGTCGTCGATGCTGCCGATGTTGTGGCTCAAATTGAGCAGGTAATTTATGGACGCGATGATGTCATCCGGGGTAATGTACCTTGGGAAAAGTTCATTGGCATTCTCTTTCATGGCTTTCCTGATGTTTTCTTTCGTCTTGTTCTCTTTCAGGATGCTCTTTAAGACATCCAGGCGGACCCTCTCGCCTATCCCCAGGTCCGACACGTCAAAACCCAGGTAGGCGCTGGGGGAAACGGTGTTGTTTCCTATAACCTTAACCCTTCTCCCTTCCACCGCCAGGTGTACGACATTAACACCGGAGTTCTGGATCCCCTCCGCCGTCTTTCTGTCTATAACTTCGCCCTTCTTCACCAGCTTTTTGCCGGTACGCGGATCCTTAATGTCTTCGTCGGCTTTAAAACCAATAATCCTTGAAGCAATGGACAGCTTTTTGTTAAACTTGAACCTTCCGTACTTGGCCAGGTCATACCTCTTGTGGTCGAAGAACATCCCCTGGAGAAGCTGCCTGGAGCTTTCAACCGTCGGGGGCTCACCCGGCCTCAGCCTTTTATAAATTTCCAAAAGCCCTTCTTCTTCGGTTTTTGCGTTGTCCTTCTGTATAGTGGCAAGTATGAGGTCTTCTTCGCCAAAGAGCTCCGTTATCTCCAGGTCGGTCCCGTAGCCCAAGGCCCTGATGAGAACCGTAACGGGCAGCTTTCTCGTCCTGTCTATCCTGACCGAAAAAATGTCATTGGAGTCGGTTTCATACTCCAGCCAGGCCCCCCTGTTGGGGATTACCGCGCAGGAAAACAGCTTCTTCCCCAGCCTGTCGTACTTCATATCGTAATAAACCCCGGGCGACCTCACCAGCTGGCTGACAATAACCCTTTCGGCACCGTTTATTATAAAGGTGCCCTTTTCCGTCATAAGCGGGAAATCTCCCATGAATATTTCCTGCTCTTTTACTTCCCCGGTTTCTTTATTAATAAGCCTGACCTTTACCTTTAAAGTGGCCGAATAGGTAGCATCCCTTTCTTTGCACTCTTCAACGGTATACTTGGGGTTTTCATCAAAGGAATAGTCAACAAATTCAAGGAACAGGTTGCCAGTATAATCCGTAATGGGAGAAACATCATTGAATACTTCCCTTAAACCTTCTTCCAGGAATTGTTTGTAGGAATTTTTCTGGACCTCAATCAGGTTCGGCATTTCCAGGATTTCGTCTACCCTGGAATAGCTCATTCTTTGCGTCTTGCCCATTTGAACGGGGTGTATCATTAAATATCACCTCATGTTTATTGTTAAGACTTTTATTAGATAAAGACTGCCGTTGAAGTGGATACATCAGCAGACGTCATAACTTTTATCGTCATAAAGCATAAGAAAGATACTCCCATAAAATATAATAAACAGCAGTTCATCCATTGGTTTAAAACCGCTTGGCCTCTCAAATTTTAAATACATATTTTTTTGCGATCGGCATACACTAATCCTAGTAAGATTATGTAATGCCCAAAAATATTATTAACAATTATTGTTTTTACTATTCCCATATGGTATAATTTAAAAAAAATGCTGCTTGTCTATTGCCGCCTTGGCAAAGCAATAATAAGGGTCCAATTTGTAACACGGAAAATTATTCTAACATATCGTTATTGACCTGTCAACGGGTTTTTTTATTTTTTACGCCTTTTTATCCTGCCGGCTGCCATGGCGGTACACCGCTTTGAAAAACAATATGTATACCCTGTTATATAAGAATTTTAAGGGTTTTTCTTGCCCGAGCACCTATAAAGCAGGCCATCTTAAGGAGGCCGCTTTGCTGAGAGTCTTATGAAAACCGGCAAGGCGAACGCAGGCAGGGGCAACTTAAAGAGGCTGCTTAATCCCAGCCTCTTTAAGTTGCATCACGGTGTATTTCCCGCTACTTTATCTCTACGACGGCTCCCGCCTCTTTTAGCTTAGCCTCGATCTGGGCTGCTTCTTCCTTGGAGACGTTTTCCTTAACCGGCTTCGGCGCGCTTTCTACCAGGTCCTTGGATTCTTTCAGCCCAAGCCCTGTAATTTCCCTTACGGCCTTAATTACAGCCAACTTGTTGGCGCCCATTTCCTTCAGGATTACGGTGAACTCGGTCTGTTCCTCAGCCGCAGGAGCCGCTGCGCCTGCTGCTCCGCCCGCTGCCGGTGCCGCAGCCGCTACCGCCACCGGGGCTGCGGCAGACACTCCAAATTCCTCTTCCAGAGCTTTTACAAGCTGGGACAATTCCAGAACGGTCAAGGACTTTACATCCTCAATAAGTTTTGCTACTTTTTCGCTAGCCATCTTCATATTCCTCCATCTCGATATTTTTTAATTCCATTTGAAATCCCATGCTGTTGAAGTCACTGTATGACCATTGTCAGGCTTCGGCCTTTTTTTGCGCAATTTGGTTCAGGGCAATCGCCAGCCCTCTTATGTTGGCGGCGAGGACACTCACCAGTCCGGCCATAGGAGCGCTGAATCCTCCCAGTACCCTGGCAATGAGCTGCTCTCTTGGCGGCAGCGACGCCAGCTGTCTTATTTCATCGACATTGATTACTTTCCCTTCTACAACCCCGGCTTTGAACTGTACCTTGCCAAACTTTTTGGCGTACTCATCCAGGACCTTGGCCGGAGCCACATGGTCGTCGTAACTCATGGCAACGGAAGTAGGGCCGTTTAAAAATTCATCCAGCCCTTCAATGCCGTTTTCCTTTACGGCGAACTTGATCAGGGTATTCTTAATAACCCTGTATTCCACGCCGGCATTCCGCAATGCCCTCCTGAGCTCGGTGTCCTGGTCAACGGTAAGTCCTCTGAAATCTGCCAAAATCATGGTTTTGGCAAGCCGGATCTTATCCGCCAGCTCCTTAACTACCTGCTGCTTCTTCTCTAAGACACTCTTGTTGGGCAACCAATCCACCTCCTTTACTGCCAAAGGCAACGGCCGTTTAAAGCCCTCACCTGGGTATTTTCAACTGCGCCGGCTCATAGTCCCGCCGTGCCGCAAGTGTTTTGCTGTTTCAACCGGTTCATCCTGCCCACCGTAAGACTTCCCCTGAAAAAATTAAACCTCCGCACCGTAAACATGCGAAGGTAAAACTAACCCGGTTAGCTTTACACCTCGGCAGGAAGGACTTAAACCCGTTACGCTTCAATGCTCCTGCTGTCTACGGTGACGCTCAAAACCTGTTGAACGTATAAAAATATACTACTATTTTTTATTTTTGTAAAGGGTCTGTGGGGGCACTTTGGTTTTATACTGAAGCGCAGCCCGGAAAAAGAGCCTTTACCTTGCCCCGAAACCCTTTTTGTCCCCTGATGTACTGCCAATGCAGGATGCGGCAGTTATAATTTCTCCTTCCGGGAAAAGGACCGGCGGCTTACCTTTCGGTCAGCCTCTGGGTGTTTACTTTTATGCCGGGTCCCATGGTGGAAGCCACTACCACACCTTTTATATACTGTCCCCTGGCCGCTGCCGGCTTTGCCCTGATAATGGCCTCTATCAGGGTGTAAAAGTTGTCCAGGAGCTTCTGGGTCTCAAAAGAGACCTTTCCAATGGGACAGCGTATGTTGTTCTCCCTGTCCAGCCTGTATTCAATCTTACCGGCCTTTATATCGGCGATAGCCTTCGCTATATCCATGGTAACGGTGCCCGACTTGGGGTTGGGCATCAGCCCCTTGGGACCAAGCAGCCTTCCCAGCCTTCCCACAACCCCCATCATATCCGGGGTAGCCACTACCACGTCGTAATCAAACCAGTTCTCATTCTGTATTTTCGCCACCAGGTCCTCGGCGCCTACATAATCCGCCCCGGCCTGCTCCGCTTCCACAGCCTTTTCTCCCTTGGCAAACACAAGAATGGTCACCTTTTTGCCGATCCCATGGGGCAGCACTACGGCTCCCCTTATCTGCTGGTCTGCGTGGCGCGAATCGACGCCCATCTTCATATGGACTTCCACAGTCTCATCAAATTTGGCTTTGGCCGTCTGACGCACCAGTTCAAGAGCCTCGGCGGGGTCATACAGCCTGGTCTTATCTACAAGTTTTGCCACTTCCTGATATCTCTTCGACCTTTTCAATCCAATCATCTCCTTCGTGGTGCCCTTTTTCGGGAACAGGGTTCCCTCCCACTTTCAGAACAAAAACAGTTCTGTTTTCCGCCTTTTAAAAGGCTTCTTATTAACTAATCCTCCACTACGATTCCCATACTGCGTGCCGTACCGGCAATTATGCTTATGGCCTCTTCAATGCTTCCGGCATTCAGATCGGGCATCTTAATCTCCGCTATTTTCTTAACTTCTTCCCTGGATATCCTGGCACACTTCTCGGTATTGGGCCTGCTGGAACCCTTTTCAATATTGCAGGCTCTCTTTAACAGGACTGAAGCCGGCGGGGTCTTTGTAATGAAGGAAAATGACCTGTCAGCATATATGGTAATGACAACAGGTATTACAAGACCCGCATCTTTGGCGGTCTTCTCGTTGAACTCCTTGCAAAACGCCATTATGTTTACGCCATGCTGTCCTAAAGCTGGTCCGACCGGTGGAGCAGGAGTTGCTTTACCTGCAGGGATTTGAAGTTTTACATAGCCAGCAATTTTTTTTGCCATTTCATCCACCTCCCAAAACTTCGCTTAAGCTGCAAAAAGGCTTTTAGTCTGCCTCGCTGCCCTAAATCTTTTGAATCTGAGTAAATTCCAGTTCCACAGGGGTTTCCCTGCCGAACATGGAAATTGCCACCCTTACCTTCTTCTTGTCCAGGTTTATTTCTTCCACAGTGCCAATGAAGCTCTCCAGCGGGCCTGATATTACCTTTACACTGTCGCCGGGTTCATAGTCGATAATGGGCGGAAACTCCTCCACCCCCATGGCCCTGATTTCTTCATCGGTAAGGGGAATGGGGTCAGACCCCGGTCCCACAAAACCTGTTACGCCCCTGGTGTTTCTTATTACGTACCAGAGGTCGTTGTTCATATACATCTTAATGAGTATATAACCCGGAAACACCTTTCTTAAGGTAGACTTCTTCTT
>JAKOSZ010000070.1 GCA_029776555.1 Bacillota bacterium
ATGAAGTTCCTGTTCGTCAGGCCGGGACTTTGCCTCCGACTTCCTTCAGATTCCACCTCGCGATGGACACCCTTGTCTTTGGCTAACGGTTGGTGCTATCAACCCCCGTAACGGACTTTCACCGTCAAGGTCGCGCGCATGCCGCGCGCACTAAAAAAACCTCTCATCCCGGCAAGGGACGAGAGGTTTCTCCCGTGGTTCCACCCTAATTTGTACTCATTGTGATTGTAACGTAATCAACGTCCCGGCTCGGAGCTGGTTTTCAGCCGGTGTGCAATAAAAGCGCTTTCAGCCTGCGGCGCTTTCTCTCTTTAATGCCCTGGGCCGGCTTACTTGTCTCTTCATGGCCGGTTGTCTTTATTTATTATAGATATTATAGCAATATTCATACTAAAGTCAACAGCCAGTGAGGCTGAAAATTGGTTTCTTGCAAACCTTGACCCCGTATTATATCATAATAGCAAAAAGGAGGCCTGTTATGGTCAAATTCACAATTGTGGACACAGGCGGCAACAAGAGGGACATTGTATACCTGGTAAGGGAGCTCCGGCAGAAAAACCTCATATCCGGCACCGAAAAGGACGAGGCCGGCGAAACCATATACATCACCAACAACATTGCCGGTGTGAAACGCGTTATGGAAGACTACGACGGGCTCCTGCTGGATTTGGTAAGGGAGAGATAAGCAGCTGTGGCAGCGGCAAAGCCTGAGCCGGTGATGCTCTTGCCGGCCCTGGCAAAAGCGGGATAAGCTCCCCGCTGAAGCAGCCTTCCGCCCCAAACCCTTGATTTCCGGGCAATAAGGGATTTTTGGCATTAGATGGTATAATTGTTCTTGTACAAAAGACAAGGTGGTGTCCGCAATGAGGGTTAAAAGGCTTCACAAGTTCCGCAGGCTGAGGTGGAAGAGAAGGCTGTTGATTTTACTGATAGCCGTTGTCACCCCCTGCCTTTCGGTCTTTATAGGATATTTACTCACCTCGGTGGTAATACTGCCGGCACTGGCGGAAAAGTGACAGGCGGCTCCCGGCCGTCCGCCCGTTGCACATAGGAACTGTCCCCCTGGACACTGGCAGCTCCCGGCTGTGCTTTGCAAAATATATGGAGCTGCCCCTCAGTTTAACCTTTTGGGACAGCCCCCGGCTCCTATTTCACCCTAATGAGTCCTTTCAGGCTCTCAAACTTTTTAGGGCCTATTCCGCTTACGTTCATAATGTCCTCAATTCTCTCAAAGGGCCCGTTTTTATTCCTGTACTCAATAATATCCCTGGCGGTCTTTTCTCCTATCCCGGGCAGGGTCACCAGCTCCTCCAGGGTCCCGGTGTTTATGTTAACTATCGCGGGGGTTTTATCCTTTATGTCCTCCGGCAGCACGGCTCCCCCACTGTCGGTCCTTATTTCCACTCCGGTGCCCGCCGGGTGGGCCTCAAGGCTCCGGGCACCGGTGCCGCTCCCGGCGCCTGCCGTCTCCTCACTTCCGGCTTCTTCATCCTTCGCCCTCACCCTAATCCAGGTGTTTTCATTCAGCGCATACACCAGGTTTATGTTTTCGGCGTCGGCCTCCTCAGTAAATCCCCCGGCGGCTTTTACCGCGTCATCTATTATCTGGCCCCTTTTTAAGGTCACTATGCCGGGCTTTTTCACACAGCCGGTTATAAACACCTTTATCTCATCTTCACTCGTAACGGCTCCTTCCCCGTCGAAAGCTTTTTCACCCGCCTTATCCGGATTTTCAAAGCCGTCCCCGCCTTCCTCAATCTCTGCCGTAATCACAAAGCCACCGCTTTCCCTAATGAGGTAACCCGTCACGATCAAAGCGGCGGCAAAAAGCGCCGCCAGGGCCGGCAGCAGCCACTTTTTAAACTTTCCTTCAAGCTTCAGGACAAACATGCCATCAACCCTATCCTAAATTAATGTTCTTCAATTAAATTCTATATATTGTTACAAAATCCTCCATATAAAGCGACTATTTTTGTTCCTTCATTTGTCCTGCCGTTCAAAAATTGGCTTATTATCGGATTTTTTGCGCCGCGGCGCAAAAATCTGTTTTAATATTTGCAGTCCTTAATATATAATATTATTTACTAAAACGGCTCATCCATTTAAGAAAGGAGTGATGCGAAGTGGTTTTGGAGCCCTTATTCAAAGTGAGGCCAATAAGGGACTTAAAGGACATGCTTGAGCAGAGCGCCGATCTGTTCGGGGAAAAGAACGCATTTTTATTGAAGGACGAAAAAGGAGAATACAAAGGAATAAAATTCAGCGAGTTTAAAAGCGAAGTGGACGGCCTGGGCACAGCGCTTATAAGCTTAGGGCTGAAAGATAAGCACATTGCGGTCATTGGCGAAAACCGGTATGAGTGGTGTGTGGCTTACCTTGCCGTAGTAAACGGCACCGGTGTGGTTGTGCCCCTTGACAAGGAACTGCCGCCGGCGGAAATCCAGACCCTGCTCGTCCGCTCCGAAGCCAGCGCGGTTATCTTTTCTTCAAAGCTCTATCCTGAAATTGAGTCTATCGCTTCCTCCCTCCCTTCCGTCAAGTATTTTATTTGCATGGACGCGGATGAGGACGCAGAAGGCTTCCTGTCCATGAAAAAGCTGATTGAAAAAGGAAGGCGGCTGATTGATTCGGGGGACAGGAGTTTTTTAGACGCCCAGGTTGACAATGAAGCCATGAACATGCTCATTTTCACCTCGGGAACAACCGATGTGTCCAAGGGGGTAATGCTTTCCCACAAAAACATCTGCTCCAACATGATGGCGGTCTGTTCAGCCCTTTACATCGACAGCAATGACTCGGCTTTGTCAATGCTTCCCCTCCACCACACCTATGAGTGCACGTGCGGTTTCCTGGTAATGATCTATAACGGCTGTACCATTTCCTTTATAGAAGGGCTCAAGCATATTGCCAAAAACTTAAAGGAATTTAAACCCTCCATAATAATGTGCGTCCCCCTTATCCTTGAAAACATGTACAGGAAAATATGGGAGCAGGCGTCCAAAAAACGGGGAATGAAAACCAAGCTGAAGGCGGCTTTATTTATCAGCAAAGTGCTTTACAGGGGCTTAAAGATTGATTTGCGCAAAAAAATTTTCAAACAGATACATGAAACCCTGGGCGGCAAGCTGAGACTCATCATCTCAGGGGCTGCGGCGATAGACCCTGTAGTGTCTCACGGTTTTGAAGCCATGGGTGTGACAATCCGCCAGGGTTACGGGCTAACCGAGTGTTCCCCCATTGTCACGGTAAACAGGGACAATTTTTACAGGCATGATTCCATCGGCCAGCCCCTCCCGGGCTTCCAGGTGAAGCTTGTGGACGTAAACAGCGAGGGAGTGGGCGAAATAGCCGTCAAGTGCGACAGCGTCATGCTGGGTTACTACAAAAACCCCGAGGCGACGGAGAAGGTGCTTAAGGACGGCTGGCTTTATACCGGCGACCTGGCCTATATGGACGATTCCTGCCTCTTCTACGTGACAGGCCGGAAGAAAAACGTCATAGTCACCAAGAACGGGAAAAACATATACCCCGAAGAGGTGGAGATTTACTTAAACAGGAGTTCCTATATACAGGAGTCAATGGTCTACGGGAAATACGACGAGGCTTCCGGGGAAACATACGTACACGCCCAGATCTACCCCGACCTGGAAGCCATAAAGGCCAAACTGAGAGTTTCCGAACTCACCGATGAGACCGTTTGGAATGTCATCAACAGCGAGATAAAACTCTTTAACAACAACATGCCCCTCTACATGAGGATAAGGCAGTTCACCATACGCGAAAACGAGTTTGCCAAGACCACCACCAGAAAGATTAAGCGGTACCTGGAAAAGATCAGCTGACGGCATGGATGGTTAAAGAGGCAAAGCTTTTAAAGTCAAAAGGAAGCGCGAAAACGGACAGCTTTGAGCTGTCCGTTATCTTTTCCAAATTGAAAGAGCTGCCCCTTCGGTTCAACCTTTTGGGACAGCCCCTGTTGTTTACCGGATAAATGAAGCCAGCTTTCTAATATCGTCCACAACAAAGTCCGGCGAGGACAAAAGGAGCTTCTCCCTTGAGCCAAGGCCGTAAGTGACGCCGCAGGTAAGGGTTCCTATGCTCTTTCCCGCTTCGATGTCGGTATGGGAATCGCCTGTCATAAGCGCCAGTTCCGGTTTTTCACCGAAATGGTCCAGCACCTTCACAAGGCCTTCCGGGTCGGGTTTCATCCTTTTAAGGGACTCGGGTCCCAGCACCATGCCGAAATACCTGAGCACCCCAAACTTCTCAAGTATCCTCATGGCTATTGCCTGGGGCTTGTTGGTCACTACCGCCATCTTCTTGTCTTTGAACCGTTCCAGGATTTCCTCAACACCGGGGTAAAGGCGGGTTTTCACAATGGGGTTGTCATAGTAGTAAGATTTGTAGTCCACAAAGGCTTTTTGGATCGTATCCTCATCGCTGCCTTTAAAACACATCCTTATCAGGTAGAGTCCTCCAAAGCCCACATAGTTTATGATTTCCTCCTTGGAAAGCTTCTCCCTGCCGTATTTCTCCAGGGTATGGTTTACTGCGTTGGCTATGTCCTCCCCTGAGTCAATGATTACACCGTCTAAGTCGAATATGATGACATTGACCTTGGCTTTCTCCCTTTTCATCGCAAGTTATGTCCTCCAGTCCTATGTATTTCTAGTTCACGGGCAGGTTGAACCTATACCTTCTCCAGTAATTCCTCCCCAGCACCACCGTGGCGCTGCGCCGGGAAATATTGTACACCACCGACCAGCAGGTGCTGTCCTGGGAAACGTCCTTCAAGAGCTCCATGGCCTCTTCCTCCGTCATAATGCCCCTTTTTTCCCTCAGCACTTCCTCCATTAGCTCAAAGCGCTGGTGCCCGGTTCCCGGCCTTTCGGGATGCCCCAGCAGGAAATTGGCCGCCGCCTGCCAGGGAAGCCCAGTCCTGGTCACCGTCATGCGGCCTCCGATAAACTCAACCACCGCCGAATTGCCGGAGGAGTCGGCAATGAGGTAATGCACCCCGCTGTTAAAGTATATGTCCCATTCCGTAAGGAGGTTTATGGCCTCATCCACATCCCTTGCCTTATCCAGCAGGAGGCGGGTTACGGCCCATCGGCCGGGATACTTCTCCCAGGCCGGCTTGCCCGGATCATCCTGGGGGGCGTTCAGGGTTGAAACCACCAGGCCCCATTGGTTTATTCCGTCCCTGGGCACAAGGGGGGCATTCAAAAGCTTCAGCCGGTTAAAATAGAAGCTGACCAGGCTTTTGGGTTTCAGGCTCGCTTCTTCGGCAAAACCCAATACACCCAGTTCCACCATGGAAACGGAGGCATAGCCGTCGGGAGGGTCCGTATAGAGCAAAAGGGCGGGGTGATAGCCCGAAAGGTCCAGGTTCCGCCCGTAAACCATCTCCTCCCGGTCACCCAGCGCGGCAAAACAGCTGCATCCGTCGCCAGTGTAACTTTCCGGCTTCACCGCGCTCCCGGCCCTGTCTGTTTCCTCCGGCCGGGGTTCTAAAAGCCGGTATCCCCCGTAATAGGTCATGGTGTAAAAAGGGTACCGGTCAAGCTTTTTAAGGGTCATTAACGACCTCAGCCTGGAGCCGATCCCTGAAATGAGCAACACCGCCAGAAGGCCCGCCTCCAGGGCAGCAATTATCAATAACCTGGACGGCGCGGTTTTAAAAAGCCTTGCCAACCCCTTGCCCCCTTTAACAAGGCATCTCATGGCCTGACGGTCAGCCTGCGGCATGGACTAAAGCCCCCGGGCTATTTCCAGGGCTTTCCTGCACTTAGCTTCATCAGCCTTTGCGTCTCCGGAGGAGCAAAACAGCACCCTGCCTGTCCCTCCTCCCAGCAGGCCCCTTTCCTCCAGCACATTCTTAAGCCTGCGCACCGTCCCCCCGGCGCCGTGTATTATGTTAACATGCGGGGGAAGGAATTGCCTTAAGGTTTTTGTAAAGAAGGTAAAGTGGGTGCAGCCCAGCACCACCGTTCCGTAGCTTTGAAGGTCCAGCTGCCCGAGCCGGTCCTTTAAATAGGCCAGCACCTTTTCACCTTCAAACTCCAGGTTTTCCGCAAACTCCACCAGGCCGGGCAGGGCTATGGAATCCACAATGTTGTACTGGTCCACCATGCGCACCAGGTTGTGGTATTTTTCCTCTCTCAGGGTAAGGGCCGTTGCAAGCACCAGCACCCGCCGGCCGCTGTTGCCGTTTTCCGCCACGGCAGGTTTTACGGCAGGCTCCATTCCCACCACCGGGAAGTCATACTGCCGGCGCAGGCAGTTAATGGCTATACTGGTGGCGGTATTGCACGCCACCACCAGGGCCTTGATCCCCATGGCCGCCATCTTTTCCACGGCGCTCAACACGCACTCCCTTACCTCTTCCCTGCCTTTTTCGCCGTAAGGCACGTTCCTGGTATCGGCAAAGTAGAGATAATCCTCCCCGGGCATAATATCAACAGCTTCTTTTAGGACCGTCACGCCCCCTATTCCGGAATCGAAAAAACCTATCATACTCCGCACACCTCTTAATGTGCTTGGGAAAACATTTCCGCCGGGCCGCTGCAGGTTTTATGTCTATTTATTATACCACACCGCTATGCCGCGCAATTTCCCGTCTAATCAAATATTATTCAAGGGCTGTCGCTTTTATTTGCCTCTTTCCCAAGGCCTTTTACAAAACACGCCTGGCGAAAAATTTTAAGGTTTAAGCTCGTCTTTCCCCACCCATTTCCTGAGCACCCGGGGCACCGTGACACTGCCGTCCTCCTTCTGGAACTGCTCCAGGATGGCCGGGAACAGCCGGCTGGTAGCAAGGCCGGAAGCGTTGAGGGTGTGGAGGAATTCGGTCTTCTTGCTGTCCTTCCTCCTGAAACGGATGTTTCCCCTTCTGGCCTGGTAGTCGTTGGCGTTGGAAGCGGAGCTCACTTCCTTGTAGTCGTTCATGCTGGGTATCCACACCTCTATGTCGTAAGTCTTGGCCATAGAGGCGCTGCAGTCCCCAGCCGCCAGCTTCGACACCCGGTAGTGGAGCCCCAGGCCCTGCATGAGCCTTTCCGCTTTTTCCACCAGTTCCTCCAGGGCCCTTTCGGAATCTTCGGGGCGCGCAAACTGGAACATCTCAACCTTGTTAAACTGGTGTCCCCTTATCATGCCCCTCTCCTCGGCCCGGTAGCTGCCTGCCTCTTTTCTGTAACAGGGGGTGTAGGCAAAATACTTCTTAGGCAGCTCCTTCTCATCCAGGATCTCGTCCCTGAAAAGGTTTACCAGGGCGGTTTCCGCCGTGGGGAGCAGGAACTGGTCATACTCCTTTCCGCTGTCCTGGCTGATATAAAAGACGTCATTCAAAAACTTGGGGAACTGGCCGGCGGTGTATCCGCACTGGTACAGGAGCAAATGGGGCGGCAGGATGAACTCGTAGCCGTCCTTCAAATGCTCTTCCACAAAGTAGTTTAAAAGGGCCCACTCCAGCTTGGCTCCGTCCCCCTTATAGAGCCAAAAGCCGTTTCCGGCAAGCTTGACGCCCCTCTCATAGTCCACCAGGTTCAGGGTTTTCACCAGATCCACGTGATTCCTGGCCTTAAAGGAAAACTCGGGTTTTTGGCCCCAGAGGCGCACAACCCTGTTGTTTTCCTTTCCTCCCGGCAATACGTCGTCGGCAGGGATGTTAGGCAGCCTTTCCAGGAAGTCCTTAATCTTTGCGTCCAGCTCTCCTATCCTGGCATCGTACTCCTTTATCTTTTCGGACACCGACTTCATCTCATCCAGAAGCTCCTGCACGTCCCTGCCTTCCTTCTTCAGCACGGGCACCATGGCGGAAACCTTGTTCCTTTTGGCTTTTAAGCTCTCGTCTTCCACCAGCAGACTCCTTCTCTCCCTGTCCCAGGAGAGGAGCTCCGTGAAATCCACTTCCTCCATCCTCTTTAAAAGAGCCTGCCTTACCTTTTCCGGCTCTTCCCGTATAAGATTAATGTCCAGCATGAAAAGACCTCCTCCGCAAGTGTTTGGTACGTCCGGCATATAAAAAACTCCCGCCCCTTAGTTAGAGACGAGAGGTTAATCCCGCGTTGCCACTCATTTTGCCGCGCCGGCAAACCGGCTCGACCACTCTTAAGCGCTTTAAAGGGCGCCTCCCTTCCGGCTCTTCGCCGGCAGCTCAGAGGGCGGATCTTCTGCCCGGCATATCGGTTCTCACCGGCCACCGACTCTCTTCAACGCCAGTTGCAGTTTATTCCCCGTCACAGCTATTTTAACTGTTTTTTATATTTTTTATTAATGATACCACAAACAAGCCGGGCTTTTCAAGACAAAGCCAGCCAAAGATAGTGTCAAGTTATTGTAGGTTTTTAAACGATCTTTTTAACCATCCTTCTGGTAATTGCCTAAAATACATATCCGCTATTTTGGATGTTCTTTAAACAGCGAAATAGTGGGGTCACCTTACCGTTCCTTAATATTGCTATGTTATTTAGCTTTTCCATGCTAAAATCCCTAAATACTTTTGTCGCTTTCCGAAAAACCTCCTTACTTGGCCTGTAACAATCTTCTGTACGCTTTAAATGC
>JAKOSZ010000071.1 GCA_029776555.1 Bacillota bacterium
GTAACGAAGCCGTTCCTTTGCCCCAGCTCATTGACGCCACGGTCCCCGTATCCCAGTTTAATACGGTGGAGGTAGCCCGGAAAGCCCTGCCGGCGGTGGTGGGAATCCAGGTGCTGAAGGTGGACAGGCCGTCCCTTTTCAGGGGGAATGAAGAAGAGCTGTGGGGAGTGGGGTCAGGAGTAATCGTCAGCCCCGACGGCTATATACTTACCAACAACCACGTGGCGGGGGGCAAAAACCGGAGGATGATAATCTCCCTGGCCGACGGGAGAAACGTGGAAGGCTATACCGTCTGGTGGGACTCGGTGCTGGACCTGGCAATAGTCAAGGTGGACCTTTCCAACCTGCCAACGGTCCCCCTGGGAGACGCGGAAAAGCTCCGGGTGGGTGAACCGGCGGTGGCCATAGGGAACCCCTTTGGGCTGCAGCTGCAGAGGACGGTGACCTCGGGCATAATAAGCGCCCTCAACCGGACCATCCAGGTTGAAAGCGACGAAGGAATAAACTACATGGAAGACCTGATCCAGACCGACGCCAGCATAAACCCGGGCAACAGCGGCGGCCCGCTTTTAAACTCAAGGGGCGAGGTGATAGGCATAAACACCGTCAAGGTAGCCAGCGCCGAGGCCATAGGCTTTGCCATACCCATAAACATAGCGGTACCGATTATAAACCGCCTGGTAAGGGACGGCAGCTTCAACGAACCTTATATGGGCATATTTGCCTACGACCGGGAGGTCATTCCCTACCTGGGAGTCAATTTCAAGCTGGACAGCGGTATATATGTGGCCCACGTGGACGAAGAAGGCCCCGCATACCGAAGCGGCATAAAGGTGGGCTGTATCATAACCCGGGTGGACGGCATTGAGGTAAACAGCATGATGCAGCTTCGAACCTATATTTACACCAAGGAGCCCGGGGACACCATCGAAGTGACCCATATTGAAAGGGAAACGGGCAAAGTGGTTACGGTGCCGATTAAACTCGGGGCCAAGACCAGGGACGGGCTTGTGACCAGGTAAAAGGCTTTCACTGCCGGGAAAGGTCCCGGGAGTTTTCGGCCTTAAACCGGGCAAAGCGTTCCGTGACATCGGGGTTTTCTTTGAAGAAGCTGTTTAAGGTATCTATCCGCTTCAGTGTGTTTATGCTGATGTTGTGCTCAATAAGCTCCGTTTCCGCCAGTATGTTGTCCTCGACGCCTATGGTTTTTAAAAAAGTCTCAATGACGTTGTGGCGGTTTAAAAGAAACTTGCCAATCTCCCTGCCCTTTTCGGTGAGGAGGATTATGCCGTACTTTTCGTAGTGCAAGAGCCCCAGGCCGGCCAGCTTCTGCACCATTTTTGTGGCCGAAGAGGGTTTTACACTGAGCTTCTCCGAAAGGGTGTTCACCCGGATGTAGCCCTCCCCCAGGCTGTGCCTGTAAATCATTTCAAGGTAGTCTTCCATGGCCGAGGTCAGAGTATTCCTGTCCTGCACCAGCAGCTGATAGCCCCGTACCGTATGGAACTTGTTCCGGTTTTTCATAAACCACCACTGCCTTCCCGGAAATAGCCCGCCGTTTTACTAAATTATATTCGTAACCTTCCGGTTTTATTTAACATATATTAGTTGTAGCCAAAAAATTTGCACGCCTCTTAAGAGGGGCATATAATGTGTAGACGCGAAATTAGCAGCGCGTCATTGGCCTTGCATCCTGCTCTTAAGAGGGGCGTATTGTATGAGATACGTCTTTTCGGGGAGGTTTTGGCGTGGAGGAGAGTTTATTGCCCCTGGATCGCTTGCCCCTGGGGAAAAGGGCAAGGGTAAAGAAGCTCATGTCGGAAGGCGCGCTGCGGAGGAGAATGCTGGACCTGGGCCTGGTGTGGGATACGGAAGTGGAAGCGCTGCAAAAAAGCCCCTCCGGGGACCCCACGGCCTACTTCATAAGAGGTGCCGTCATAGCGCTGCGCTCGGAAGAGGCATGCAAGGTGCTGGTGGAAACCATTTGACAAAACAGGGCCTTTGACGGGGGTGAAGCGGCTATGGGACTAAGCGAACTATCTGTTTGGGCGACTGCCCCGGAGCTGAAAAGCGGAACGGGCTTTAACCGCCGGGGCAAGGTAATTGCCCTGGGGGGCAACCCCAACGTGGGTAAGAGCACGGTGTTCAACCGCCTGACCGGAATGAGGCAGCATACGGGCAACTGGCCCGGAAAAACCGTCAGCAGCGCCGTGGGCCGTTACGTGTATATGGGAGAGAGCTTCCTGCTGGTTGACATACCCGGCATGTACTCTTTTTCCGCCGGTTCGGAAGAAGAAGAGCTGGCCCGGGATTTTATCTGCTTCGGCAGCTATGACGCCATTGTGATGGTGGCGGACGCCACCTGCCTTGAGAGGAACCTGATCCTGGTACTTAAGGCCATTGAAGTGGCCAGAAACGTAGTGGTGTGCGTAAACCTGATGGACGAAGCCCGGAAGAAAAAGATCGAGATTGACCTGGATAAGCTCTCCCATAGACTGGGGGTGCCCGTTGTCGGCACCAGCGCCAGGAGCGGGAAGGGACTTGACCGTCTGATGGAAGCGGTGTATAAAGCGGCCTTCCAGGATATCCCGGAAGCCGGGGACGCCATCCGCTACGACCTGGAGGTGGAACAGGCGGTTTTGATTGTGGAGCCCCGTGTCAGGGAGCTCCTGGGGGACAGGATAAAGGCCAGGTGGGCGGCCTTGAAACTGCTGGAGGGAGACAGGCCGCTGCTGGCTGCCATTGAAAGGCAGCTGGGGGTTAAACTCACCGGGGACCCGGTGGTGGCCGGAGCCTTGGAGGAGGCCAGGAACTCCCTTGCAAGGGCGGGAGTAGGGGAGGAAGAGCTTAAGGACAGGATAGCCTTTAGGCCAGTGAAACTGGCCGAGGAGATATGCAAAGAGACGGTGACATTCCAGGACAAGAACTATGGCAGCCTGGACCGGAAAATAGACAAGATCCTCACTTCCAGGGCCTTTGGCATACCCGCAATGCTGCTTTTCTTAGGGCTCATATTCTGGATTACCATCAGGGGCGCCAACTACCCCTCCGAGGCCCTTTCCGCCGCTCTGTTCTGGCTGGAGGGAAAGCTCAGCGCCTTTTTCATGCAGGCGGGAGCACCCCTTTGGCTCCACGGCCTTTTGGTGGAGGGTGTATACAGGACTGTGGCATGGGTTGTGTCGGTAATGCTTCCTCCCATGGCCATCTTTTTTCCCCTCTTTACTCTGCTGGAGGACCTGGGCTATCTCCCCAGGGTGGCCTTTAACCTGGACAGCTTTTTTAGAAGGGCCCGGGCCCATGGCAAACAGGCCCTGACCATGTGCATGGGATTTGGCTGCAACGCTGTCGGGGTCATGGGCTGCAGGATAATAGACTCGCCCAGGGAGAGACTCATTGCCGTCCTGACCAACAATTTTGTCCCCTGCAACGGGCGCTTTCCCACCCTTTTTGCCTTGAGCGCCATGTTTTTTACCCACGGCATGGGCGCCCGGCTTAAAACCTTCCTGTCCGCGGCCATACTCCTGGGGATTATCCTCTTCAGCGTGGCAGTCACCCTTGGGGTTTCAAGGCTTCTCTCCGCCACCGTCTTAAAAGGCCTGTCGTCTTCCTTCATCCTAGAGCTTTCCCCCTACCGGAAGCCCCAGGTGGGCAGGGTCATTCTCCGCTCGGTGTTTGACAGGACCCTCTTTGTGCTGGGGCGGGCGGTGTGCGTCGCGGCTCCCGCCGGGGCAGTGATTTGGATCCTGGCCAACGTGCGTATAGGGTGTTTGAGCCTCCTGGATCACTGCGCCGGCTTTCTGGACCCCTTTGCCGGCCTTATGGGAATGGACGGCTATATTCTGATGGCCTTCCTGCTGGCCTTTCCCGCCAACGAAACCCTGCTGCCGGTTGTAATAATGAGCTATTTGACGGCGGGAAGCATGTGCGAGCTAAGCTCTTTGGGGGAACTGAGGCAGCTCTTCATCTCCCGGGGATGGACCTTCATTACGGCCCTTAATGTGATGCTCTTTTCCCTCATGCACTTTCCCTGCAGCACCACCTGCTGGACCATAAAAAAGGAGACCGGGAGCTTTAAGTGGACCGCGGCGGCTTTCTTCCTGCCTACTGCGGCGGGCGTTGCCGCGTGTATTATAGTGGCCCTGCTGGGGCGGCTCTTTGGCCTGCACCGGGTATAAAGGAGATTATGCAGGCCGGCGCATAATCATCCCGGAGGCACACTGTTTTCATTTACACTGGCTATAAAGGAGCTTATGTAAAGGAAGGTGACGGTTAAATTGCGCACCTTTGGACCTGACCAGGGGCGGAAAACGGCGGCTGGCTGACAGTCCCGGGGAAGGGATAGGGTACCGGGACAGCATAAGTTATCGTTAATATATTGACATACTTATTCCACATTGCTATCATGTAAATTGATTATGTGTATCTGAACAAAAGATAATGAAGGGACTAAAGATGCCGTTGAGAGAAGAGAACCGATATGTAGTTGGGGTCGGTACATAGGGTATGAAGCAAAGTGATTTCTCCCTTCGTCCCTGCATTTGCTGCAGAAACGGAGGGGTTTTCATGTGGAGACATTGGAGAATGACCTAAGCAAACCCTCTCTTTATCGCGGTATGTCGGTTTTGCGATTTCCTTCGTTCTTTTCGGCAAACGCCGCCCGGGAGGCTTTCTTTTTGAGACAGCCGGGCTTTCAGCCATGCCGGGAAGGGCAGAAGCCTGGCAGCTTAGACACACTGGCTTTTGGAATCGGCGGGGAATCTCAAGGGCGTCTTGGAATTGGAAGCAATAACTAACAAAGCAAAGGAGCGAGTGAAGTGAGCACAACTGTAGTATTCGTTTTTGCAATTGCCGTGTCACTGCTGTCTTTCGGGGTTGCCGTCTACTTCCTGCAGTGGGTAAAGAAGCAGCCTTCCCCTGACAAGGCCGTTTGCGAGCTGGGCAGCCTTATTCAGCAGGGCTCCAGAACCTTCCTGCGGCGGGAGTATACGCTGCTGGCGCGTTTCGCCGGTGTTGCGGCGGTATTGATAGCGCTGTTTCTGCCCCGGCCCGTATGGCTTGGGGACTATTCGGAGAACCTCATTATGGCTGCGGCCTATATCCTGGGTACGGCGGTTTCCGCCCTGGCCGGGAAAATAGGCATGACAGTGGCCACCATTGCCAATATGAAAGTGGCTGAGGCCTCTTCCAAAGGCATAAAGCCGTCCTTCCTTGTCGGCTTCCGCGGCGGAGCGGTTATGGGAATGGCCGTTGTGGGCGCGGGACTCCTGGGTATAACGGTGGTCTACGCCCTTATAAGGAATACAACCGCTGTGCTTGGCTTTAGTTTCGGCGCCTCAAGCCTTGCCCTTTTTGCCAAGGCAGGCGGCGGCATCTTTACCAAGACAGCCGACATCAGCGCCGACCTGGTGGGGAAGGTGGAGCTGGGCATACCCGAAGACGACCCGCGCAATCCGGCGGTTATAGCGGATAACGTGGGAGACAACGTGGGAGACGTGGCAGGCATGGGAGCAGACCTGTTTGACTCCAACGTGGCCTCCATGACTGCAGCCCTGGTCATGGCCCTGGCCCTTGACAAAGGGGAGGGCACCTACACCGTAATGGTGCTCTGCTATGCGGCCATGGGCCTTCTGGCGTCCATCATAGGCGTACTCGTCGCCCGCATGGGCAAAAACGGCAGCCCCACCAGCGCGCTGAACATGGGCACCTATATCACCACTGCCGTGTTTGCCCTGGCAACGACCCTGGCCACCTGGCTCTTCGGCTTCGAGTGGAGGATCTGGGGCGCTGTAATTATTGGTCTCCTGTCGGGCACCGTCATTGGGATAACCAGCGAGTACTTCACCAGCGACACCAGGAAGCCCGTTAAATATGTGGCCAACGCTTCCAGGTCAGGACCCGCCTTTACCATCCTGTCCGGTGTCTCTTACGGTTTCCTGAGCATATTCCCGGCCATTTTCGGAATTGCCGTGGCCGCAATGGCGTCCTACCTCCTGTGCGCGCCCATTGACCCGTCCAACCCCATCTACGGCATGTTCGGCATATCCATGGCGGCGGTGGGCATGCTGTCGGTGGTAGGAATGATCGTCTCCAACGACGCATACGGGCCCATCGTGGATAACGCCAGGGGCCTGGTGGAGATGGGAGGCCTGGGCGAAAAGGCCCTGGAAGTAACCGACTCCCTCGACAGCGCCGGCAATACGGTTAAGGCCGTTACCAAGGGTTTTGCCATCGGCGCGGCAGGACTTACCATCATAGCCCTGTTAGGCGCCTTCATGAGCGAAGTCAACACGGCGGCTGTGGAATACGGCCTGGAGGGAATTAAGAATTTTGACATACTGAACCCCGTGGTGTTCTTCGGCTTGCTGGTAGGAACAGCGGTTCCGGCGGTGTTCTCCGCCATGCTGATGCTCGGTGTTGACCGCAACGCCCAGCGCATGGTGGCCGAAATCCACCGGCAGTTCAACGAGATCCCCGGCCTGAAAGAGGGCAAGGAGGGCGTGCGGCCTGAGTACGCGAAGTGCATCGAAATCGCCACCAACGGTGCTTTGAGGGAACTCATCTCCGCAGGCATGATGGCCATCGGGGCAACCCTGGTGGTGGGCTTTGTAGGCGGCGTGGACGCGGTCGGCGGCTTCCTGGCCGGCAACATAGTCAGCGGACTGCTGTTGGCCTTATTTATGTCCAACTCCGGCGGCCTGTGGGACAACGCCAAGAAGTACGTTGAGGCTGGCAACCACGGCGGCAAGAACTCAACCGCCCATAAGTCTGCCGTGGTGGGCGACACGGTGGGAGACCCCTTCAAGGATACGGCCGGCCCGTCCATCAATACCCAGGTGACGGTGGTATCCCTGATGTCTTCCATAATGTCCAGGATATTCCTGGTAGTCCGTCTGTTTAGATAAGGCCGGCTTTTGACAATAAGACAGGCTTTAAAGCGCCCGGGCGCAGCAATTACCCGGGCGTTTAAAATTTACGCTATTTTGCTCTTTTACGCTTTTTTGACTTTCCGCTGTTTTTCGGCTTGACATTCAATGACTATGCTGGTATGATGTTTTATAATTATATATTGCCGGATAAAAGCAATGAAGGAAACAAAGGCGCGCCTGCTTGCGCAAGAGAGCCGGTGGCTGGTGCGAACCGGTGCATAGGGCGTGTGGATAGCTCATTCCGGAGCTTTGACGTCGAAAGCGTTACGCGCTCTCTTCCGGGACCCTGCCCGGAGGGAAAGGCCCCGGACGGAGAGGCCGTGACAGCAGCAAGTAGGCGTCAACGTTGACCACGTTACAGTCCGGGTATATGCAGGTTTAGCCGGCCAAGAAGCCGGAGGCGGCCTGCCGTACCGACAGAGGAAACGCCGGCGACGGCGTTTTAAACCAGGGTGGTACCATGAAGACTATCTCCCTTCGTCCCTGCCAGTTGCTGCAGGAGCGGAGGGACTTTTAATATACCGTGGTTTTTGGTTGCCGCCATGCCTTTAAATAAAGAATCGCAGGTTTGGAGGTATTGGGACATGAAAATTACCGGAGCAGAGGCATTGGTAAGGATACTGGAGGCTGAAGGAGTAGAGGTCATATTCGGCTATCCCGGGGCTGCCATATGCCCCTTCTACGTGGCTCTGCTGGATTCAAAGGTAAAACACATACTTACCCGCCATGAGCAGGGGGCTGCCCACGCGGCCAGCGGCTACGCCAGGGCCACGGGGAAAACGGGAGTTTGCGTGGCCACGTCGGGGCCCGGGGCCACCAACCTGATTACCGGTGTGGCTACCGCCTATATGGACTCCATCCCCATGGTGGCCATTACGGGCCAGGTCCCCGTGGAGCTCATCGGGAAGGATGTCTTCCAGGAGGCGGACATAACCGGGGCCACTGCCCCCTTCTGCAAGCACAACTACCTGGTAAAGCGGGTGGAGGACATTCCCAGGGTGATGAAAGAGGCCTTTACCATTGCTTCCACCGGGCGGCCGGGGCCAGTGCTGGTGGACGTACCCATTGACGTCCAGAACAGCGAGCTGGAGTTTGAATACCCTGAGCAGGTGGAAATAAGGGGATACAAGCCCACCTACCACGGCCATCCCCTTCAGATAAAAAGGGTGGCCGAGGCCATAGCCGGGGCAAAGGCGCCGGTCATATGCGCCGGGGGAGGAGTGATAAGCTCCAACGCCTCTGAGGAGCTTTTAAAGCTGGTTGAAAAGTGCGGGATACCCGTTGCCACCACCCTCATGGGGATAGGTTCCATACCCGGGGACCATCCGCTCAGCCTGGGCATGATGGGGTCCCACGGGGTATATGCGGCCAACTACGCCATCTACCACGCCGATCTGGTCATCATCCTGGGCGCCAGGGTCGGCGACAGGGCCATGGGGGCAGCAAAAAGAATCGCAAAGAGGGCGAAGATAGTCCACATAGACATAGACCCGGCGGAGATAGGGAAGAACGTGGAGGTGTCCATCCCCATGGTAGGGGACGTGAGGCTGGTGCTCCAGGAGTTAAACTGCCTGGTGCAGGGCGGAAACTATGAGGACTGGCTGGAGGAAATCGCCGGTGTTAAGAAGGAACACCCGGTGAAGGAGGCCTCCGGCAACGGCGAAGACTATGTAAACCCCCGCTATGTCATTACCGCGCTGTACGAGGTCCTGGACGGCCAAGACATTGTGACCACGGAAGTGGGACAGAACCAGATATGGGCCGCCAACTACAGCCGGGTGAAAAAATCCAGGACCTTCATAACCTCCGGCGGCCTGGGTACCATGGGATACGGCCTTCCCGCCGCCATAGGCGCCAAGATAGGAAAGCCTTCCTCCAGGGTTGTGGTAATCGGAGGGGACGGGAGCTTCCAGATGTCCCTGCAGGAGCTGGGCACCATAA
>JAKOSZ010000072.1 GCA_029776555.1 Bacillota bacterium
CAGTCTTTGAGGCAACCGTCAAGGCCTTAAAGAAATGCCTGGACTTTTCAGGCCCGGCAGGGGCGCGCGTAGCCGGCATGGGACTAAGCTGCCAAATGCACAGCCTTATGGCAGTGTATGGGGATGGGCGGCCCCTGACCCCGCTTATGACATGGGCCGACACCAGGGCCGGGAAAGAGGCCGCCAGCATAGCAGAGAATTTCCCTGTAGCGGAGCTTTACCAGAGGACGGGCTGCAGGGTGCAGCACCCCATGTATCCTTTAAGCAAGCTCCTCTGGCTGAAAAATAACCGGCCGGACGTGTTCAAAAAGGCCCGCAGGTTTATAACCATTAAGGAGTATGTGCTCTACCGGCTGTACGGGGCATACCTGGCGGACTATACCCTTGCTTCAAGCCAGGGCTTTTATAACATACACAGCCAGGACTGGGATGAGCCCATCCTTAAGGACATCCTCGGCATAGGCAGGAATAGGCTTGGCGAAGTGGTGGAGTGCACCCATATATTAAGGAAAATGAAGCCTGAATACGCAGACTTCTTCGGGCTGGACAAAGACACCCCGGTGGTAATAGGGTCCGGGGACGGCATAATGGCCAACCTGGGCTGCGGCGTTTACGACAGCACTTCCCTGTCTTCCACCATCGGCACCAGCGGGGCCATAAGGACCGCGGCCGGCGCTCCCATGCTTGACCCGGAGCAGCGGACCTGGTGCTATTCCTTCACCAGGGACATGTGGGTCGCCGGGGGAGCCATAAACAACGGCGGCATAGTGTTGAGGTGGCTCAGGGACACGCTGGGGAGCTGTCTTAAGGAGGAAGCGGCAGAGTACGGCGGCAACGTGTACAAGGTCTTTGACCGGCTGGCTTTAGAGACAAGGGCCGGAAGCGACGGCCTCGTCTTCCTTCCCTACCTTACGGGAGAGAGAAGCCCCGACTGGAACGCGAAGGTCAGGGGCATGATGTACGGCCTTAACCTCACCCATGGCATGAGGCACATCGTCAGGGCTGCCATGGAAGGGGTTATATACCGCATGTACTCGGTGTACGAGGTAATGGAAAGCTTAGGTCTTAAAGCAGCCCAGATAAGGGCAAACGGGGGATACGCCAAGTCAGACGTGTGGCTTCAGATCCAGGCCGATGTCTTCAACAAGGAGATCCTGGTGCCGGACGTCACCGAGGCTTCGGCCCTGGGCGCAGCTTACCTTTGCATGGTGGCCCTGGGCGCGGTGCCGGATATTAAGAAGCTCCTGCCCGGCATGGAGCCCAAAAGGGTAATAAAGCCTTCGGCGGAAAACCACGAGATCTACAGGGATGCCTACCGGGAAGCTAAAAAAATCTATGATGCCCTTTGCCCGAAAGAATGATATTCTTTAGGTAAGGGAGTTTGAACGAAGGCGAAACTGCAATAAATAACTTAAAACAAAAGGGAGATGGTGACATGGACATGTTCAGCCTTAAAGGGAAAAACGCCGCGATCCTCGGCGGAGGCGGAGTGCTGGGGACCACTATGGCAGAAGGCCTGGCCAGGGCCGGCGCCAACGTGGCGGTGTGCGATTTGAGGGAGCAGAATGCTGAAGAGGTGGCGGAAAAAGCCCGTAAGCATAATGTAAAGGCTAAAGGCTACAAGCTTGACGCCATGAACCTGGAGGACTTGAAAAGGGTGTGCGCTGAAATAATGAAGGACTTCGGCAGCGTGGACATCCTTGTCAATGCCGTGGGCGGCAACATGAAAGACGCTACCACCTCCGACCAGGTGTCCTTTTTCGACCTGCCGGCGGAGGCGTTAAAGAGGGTAGTGGAGCTTAACCTCATGGCAGGAGCCATACTCCCGTCCCAGGTGTTCGGCAGGGCCATGGTGGAAAACCCCAAGGGCGGGGTGATCATAAACATTTCGTCCATGAATGCCTTCCGGCCCCTTACCCGGATACCCGGCTATTCGGCGGCGAAGGCTGCCGTCAGCAACTTCACCCAGTGGCTGGCCTGTGACCTTGCCCGGAAGTACGGTGAAAAAATCAGGGTCAACGCCATTGCGCCGGGCTTTTTCCTGACGGAGCAGAACAGGTTCCTCTTAACCGAACCGGAAACGGGCCAGTTAACCCAGAGGGGAAAGACAATCCTTGAACACACTCCCATGGGAAGGTTCGGTGAACCGGAAGACCTGGTGGGAACCCTTGTGTGGCTGGCTTCTGACGCCTCCAGGTTCGTAACCGGCATAGTGGTGCCGGTGGACGGGGGCTTCTCAGCCTTTTCAGGAGTTTAACAGGTAGCACTGCAAAAGAAAATGGAGGGAACAGGCACATGTCAAAGCAGCAGGTTGGAGTAATGGGCCTTGCCGTAATGGGCAGGAACCTGGCCTTAAACATAGAGAGCAAGGGTTTTAAGGTGGCGGTGTATAACCGATCCAAGGAGAAGACCGTAAGCCTCCTGGAGGAGGCCGCGGGCAGGAATATAAAGGGGACCTACAGCATAGAAGAGTTCGTGGATTCCCTGGAGACCCCCAGGAAGATAATCATGATGGTCAAGGCCGGAAGCGCCGTGGATGAGACCATTGGGCTTCTAAAACCCCACCTTTCCAAGGGTGACATACTGATAGACGGCGGCAATTCCTTCTTCATGGACACCATAAGGAGGAGCAGGGAGCTGGAAAAAGAGGGCATCAGGTACATAGGCGCCGGCATATCCGGCGGGGAAGAGGGGGCTTTGAAAGGCCCTGCCATTATGCCCGGAGGACCCAGGGATGCCTATGAACTTGTTGAGCCGATTTTGACGGCCATTGCGGCCAAGGCGGACGGGGATCCCTGCTGCACCTACATCGGGCCCGATGGGGCCGGCCATTACGTGAAAATGGTGCACAACGGCATCGAGTACGCCGACATGCAGCTTATCTGCGAGGCCTATTTCCTTTTAAAGAACCTCCTGGGGATGGATGCCGCTGAGCTCCACCAGGTTTTTGCCGAGTGGAACAGGGGAGAGCTGGACAGCTACTTAATTGATATTACCCGGGACATTTTCTCCAAGCTGGACCCGGAGACGGGAAAACCGATGGTGGACGTGATCCTTGACACCGCTGGGCAGAAGGGGACCGGCAAGTGGACCAGCCAGAACGCCCTGGACTTAGGGGTGCCGGTTCCGTCCATAGCAGAGGCCGTCTTTGCCAGGCTGGTATCCGCCATGAAGGCCGAGAGGGTGGAGGCCTCCAAGGTACTTAAGGGACCGGATTCCTTCAGGCTGGAGATGGACAGGAGCCGGTTTATTGAAGCCGTGAGGAGGGCCCTTTACGCCAGCAAGATTTGCTCATACGCCCAGGGCTTTTCCCTCTTAAAGGCGGCGTCCCAGGAATACGGCTGGGACTTAAACTACGGCAGCATTGCCATGATATTCAGGGGCGGCTGCATAATAGGGGCGAGGTTCCTCTACAGGATAAAGGAGGCCTACGACAGGAACCCGGGCCTTCCCAACCTGATGCTGGACCCATATTTTAAAGAAGCCCTGGAAAACTACCAGGAGGACTGGAGGGACACGGTGGCTGCGGCGGTAAAGGCCGGTCTGCCGGTGCCGGGATTCTCAAGCGCCCTGGCCTATTTCGACAGCTACAGGAGCGAATTCCTGCCGACTAACCTGCTGCAGGCCCAGAGGGACTACTTCGGGGCCCACACCTTTGAGAGGGTGGACAAGGCCGGAACATTCCACTTTAAGTGGTATTGATAAGACATGTAATATTGATAAGACATGTAATTTTAAAGGGGCGGATAAGGATGGAAGAGATTATCCTGAAGGCTCATGGGAACGAAGGAATAGCTGATTCGGAGCTTAAGAAAGCCCTGGAAAAGTCCCTGGCCGACAAGGGGCGGCTCAAGAAGGTGCTGCTGTTGCCGCCCGACTTCACAAGGGCCCATTCGGGAGCGGGAAAGATTACGGCCATCTACTACGAGATGCTGAAGGACACCTGCAAAGTGGAAGTGATGCCTGCCCTGGGCACCCATGACCCCATGACCCCCCAGGAGTGCAGGGAGTTCTTCGGGGAAGGCGTGCCCTTCGAGAACATAATCGTCCACAACTGGCGAAATGACGTGGTAAAGATAGGGGAAGTGCCCGCAGAATACGTTAACATGGTTTCCGAAGGCCTTGTGAATGAATCCATTGACGTGGAGGTCAACCGGAGGATAGTGGACAAATCCTACGACCTCATAATATCCATCGGCCAGGTGGTTCCCCATGAAGTGGTGGGAATGGCCAACTACAGCAAAAACATATTTGTAGGATGCGGCGGGAGCAAGATGATAAACAAGTCCCACATGCTGGGGGCCTTCTACGGCATGGAGAGGATGATGGGAAGAGACGGGTCCCCGGTAAGGAAGGTCTTTGACTACGCCGAGGAAAACTTCCTTAAGGATGTGCCGGTTATGTACGTCCTGACGGTGACGACGGAAAAGGGCGGAAAGGTCACAATCCACGGCCTTTTCATGGGCAGGAACAGGAGGCTTTTTGAAGAGGCGGTGAAATTAAGCCAGGAAAAGAACCTGACTTTCCTGGACGAACCCCTTCAGAAGGTCGTGGTCTACCTTGACCCGAA
>JAKOSZ010000073.1 GCA_029776555.1 Bacillota bacterium
AAAACAACCTGTCGGTGGCCGCCCACCTCATACACGGCTCTTCCGACGGCAGGTTTTCCGTCACCTATGCCGTGGAGAAACTGACCAGGGAGGAAGTGGAGGGAGTAAACTTCAGGTACATGCCCTACAGCGAGGCTGTAAAGAAGTACGACCCGGCGAAGCTGAAGGACGGCTTTAACGTGCTGGATAACGGAGAGAAAATATTCTATATAAGCAATCCCGCCCTGGGTTTATGGGCATACAGGGGGAGGTTTTGAACATGCTGATTAAGGACAGGGCTACCTTGGTCAATACCATAAACAAGGCAATTGCATCGGCAAAGATTGCCGACATGCACACCCACCTTTTTTCCAAATGTTTCGGGGAGCTTTTTCTCTACGGGATTGACGAGCTCTTAACCTACCACTACCTGATAGCGGAGACTTTCCGGTATATCAAGATGCCCTACGAAGATTTCTGGGCTTTAAGCAAGAAGGAGCAGGCGGAGCTGGTGTGGAAAACGCTGTTTGTGGAAAACACGCCGGTAAGCGAAGTGACCCGTTCCATACTGACAATTTTCAAGAGGCTGGGGCTGGACGTAAACAACAAGGATTTAAACTACTACCGCAGCTACTTTGAGTCCAGGGACTTAGACGAATATATAGACCAGGTGTTTAAGATAGTGGGCCTGGACTACATAGTGATGACCAATGACCCCTTTGACCCCAAGGAGAAAAAAGTCTGGGACAGCGGTTACGTGAAAGATGAAAGGTTCAAGGCCGCCTTAAGGATAGACGTCCTCCTTAACACCCCGGAACAGGCTTTTTCAAAGCTCAGGGAATGGGGTTACAAGGTATCCATCAGTGAATCCAGGACCCTTTCCGAGGAGACGTTGAGTGAGATCAGGAGGTTTTTAGGCGAGTGGGCCGACCGGATGGAGGCCCTGTACTGCGCCGCTTCCCTGCCGCCGGACTTCTCCATGGAAGACGGCTCCATAAGGGCGCGGCTTGTGAACCACTGCGTCATACCGGTCTGCAGGGAAAAGAAGCTCCCGCTGGGGTTGATGATAGGGGTAAGGAGGCAGGTAAACCCGGGCCTTAAGCTGGCCGGCGATGCCCTGGGCAGGGCCGACGTTAAGGCGGTGGAATACCTTTGCGCCAGGTATCCGGACGTCAAGTTCCTGGTTACCATGCTCTCCTACGAGAACCAGCACGAACTCATCGTGGAGACCCGCAAGTTCAGGAACCTGATGGTCTTCGGCTGCTGGTGGTTCGTGAACAACCCCTCGATAATCGAGAACATAACCAGGATGAGGATGGAAATGCTGGGCACCTCCTTCATTCCCCAGCATTCCGACTGCCGGGTGTTTGAGCAGCTTATTAGCAAATGGGAGCATTCCAAGGCGATCATCGCCAAGGTCCTGGTTGAAAAATACTCGGAGCTTATTGACGTGGGCTATGAACTCACTGAAGAACAGGTCACAAGGGACGTGCATAACTTCTTCGGCGGCAACTTCCGGAACTTTATCTAAAAGCGATAAGGGAGGAGTGAGGCAATGCGCTTTGGCGTGTGCACGGGAGTAGAGAACATTGAGAAAATGGAGAGTATCGGTTTTGATTATGTGGAAATGGGGCTGTCCGCCCTGGCTGCCATGGATCCTGCCGAATTCGACAGCCTAAAGGAACGGGTCGAAAAAGCCGGCATAAAGTATGAAGCCTTTAACGTGTTTTTTCCGGGAGAAATGAAGGTGGTAGGCCCCAGCGCCGATGAGAAGGCGATAAGTGAATACGTCAGGAAGGCCATTGGGAGAGCAGCCCAACTGGGTGGGAAAATCGTGGTGGTAGGCAGCGGCAGGTCCAGGAGTGTGCCCGAGGGCTGGGAGATGGAAAAGGGACGGCAGCAGTTTGAAAGGGTGCTCAAAATAATAGGGGACGAGTGTGCCAGGTACGACATAACGGCGGTGCTGGAGCCTTTAAACGGCAGGGAAACCAACCTTGTCAACACCGTTAGGGAAGCGGAGGAGTTTGTAAGGAGGCTTAATCACAGGAATGTGATGCTCCTGGCAGACTTCTACCACATGAGTGTTGACGGTGATCCGGTATCCGAAATTGTGCGGGCGGGGAAATATTTGAAGCACGTACACATTTCCAGCAGCAAGCGGACATTTCCCATGAGCAGGGAAGAAGACGACTACGACGGCTTTTTCGCTGCCCTGAGAAAGGCCGGATACTACGGCAGGATAAGCATAGAAGCGGGAACCAAGGATCTGGAGAACGATGCCAAAGCCGCACTTAAGCTGCTGAAAGACCTGGCCGGATAAAACGAAAGTGCACAAGAGGACGGTTCTTTTGTGCGCAGTGAGAAGTTATTTTGTGTTTGCTTTATCAATGGCGCCTCAAACACAGGGATTGGTTCCCCGTGTTTACTTCATAACGATGCCGTATACGAACAGTTGCGAACTTACGCAAACTGCTTGAATTAATACGAACACAAAGGGTCGGTTCCTTTCAACACAAAAATCCCCCTGTTGAACGCAGGGGGATAATTCTTTGTGCCTGTTTCTGCAAAGATGGCCTTTAATAAACAAGTTTGGAACTTAAGTAAACTCTATGTAAAGCTATCGGATGTCAGAGAATATTACCGTCCATACTGCAATGTGCTGTCTTGCATAAACCATATAAGGTTACTATACCTTAAACACATGGGTGCGGTTCCTTTTCGCCTGCTTTGACAGCTATATATAAACCAAATAAGGCTGTCGGACGTCAGCAACCATTAACGTCCATTTCCTCAACGTGCTGGCTTAAGTATACTATAAACTATATAAAGCTACTGTACCTTAATATACGCCCCGTGCACCCATCCTTTGAGGGAACCAAACTTAATTTCGTACCATTCGCCCTTTTTCGACACCAGTGTCAGCTTGTCGTTCAGCTTTACCGAGCCCACCTTGCTGTAATTGGTGCCCGG
>JAKOSZ010000074.1 GCA_029776555.1 Bacillota bacterium
CCACAAAAGCGTAAATATACTCCACCGATACGGACTCAGCCGCGAGAATCTCAAGGGCGGAAGCGAGCCCTCCCGGTCTGTCGGGGACGGCTATGGCTACAACGCTGGTACAGCTGACAGTATATCCGTGGTCCTTTAGCACCTCTTCCGCTTTTTCGGGTTTGTTGACAATAAGCCGTAAAATCCCGTAGTTTTCAGTGTCGGCTATTGAAAGAGCGCTGATATCGATGCCGTTTTCGCCCAGTACCCTGGTGACTTCCGCCAGTCTGCCGGACTTGTTTTCCAAAAACACTGATATCTGCTTTACCAGCATAAAGCTCCCTCCTTATAACTTACGTTTGTCAATGACTCTCCTGGCCTTGCCTTCGCTCCTCTCTATGGTTTTCGGCTCCACCAGCTTCACTTTGGCGCTGATGCCGATGGTGGACTCTATCTCCCTGGTTATCCTTCTTTCCAGGTCTTCTATGCGCCTGACTTCGTCGGAGAAAAGGCTGGGCGTCATCTCGACCCACACCTCCAGGGTGTCTAAGTTGTTCACCCTGTCCACTATGAGCAGGTAGTGGGGATTCACCTCTCCGAACTCAAGCAGCACGCTCTCCAGTTGGGTGGGGAAGACGTTCACTCCCCTGATAATGATCATGTCGTCGGTCCTGCCCGTCACCTTGGTCATCCTGACCAGGGTCCTTCCGCACTGGCACTTTTCGTAGTTAAGGGACGAAATGTCCCTGGTCCTGTACCTGATAAGAGGAAGCCCTTCCTTGGTTATGGTGGTAAACACCAGCTCGCCCTTCTCACCGGGCGGCAGTGGTTCCCCTGTTGCCGGGTCAATGATTTCGGGTATGAAGTGGTCTTCCTGGATGTGGAGGCCGTTCTTGCACATGCACTCGCTGGCCACGCCCGGGCCAATCACTTCGCTTAAGCCGTATATGTCGATGGCAGCAATGTTGAGGCGCTCTTCAATCTCCTTCCTCATGGTGTCGGTCCAGGGTTCGGCCCCGAATACCCCTGCCTTCAGCTTCAGTTCCTCTTTTTTCACGTTCATTTCTTCCATTACTTCCGACATGTAAAGGGCATAGGACGGGGTGCAGGCCAGCAAGGTGGTTCCAAAGTCCTTCATTATCTGTATCTGCCTCTTGGTATTCCCTCCGGAAATGGGAATAACCGAGGCCCCGATCCTCTCTGCCCCATAGTGTACCCCAAGGCCGCCGGTGAAAAGCCCGTAACCGTATGCCACCTGTATGAAGGATTCCCTGGTGGCTCCCGCGGAAGCAAGGGTCCTGGCCATTACCTCGGACCATGTGTCAATGTCTTTCCTGGTGTAACCCACCACCGTCTGTTTGCCCGTCGTGCCGGAGGAGGCATGGATTCTCACTATCTCGCTCAAAGGCGCGGCAAACATTCCGTAGGGATAGGTGTCCCTGAGATCCTGCTTGCTGGTAAAGGGCAGCTTGCTGAGGTCGTCTGCGGATTTAATATCCCCCGGTTCCAACCCCCTCTCCTGCATCTTTCTCCTGTAATGAGGCACATTGTGGTACACCCTTTTAACGGTTTCAACCAGCCTCTCCGACTGAAGCTTCCTCATTTCCTCTCTTGACATGCATTCAAAAACCGGATTCCAGTATTGCATAATTGGACCTCCCTAAAACCCTTTTTATATTTCAAGCCTGTACTTTCCCCCCCGGGAAAGGCTTTTAGGGATTACGGCCGTTCCTCCGCCCCACACAAAAGCAGATAAAGGCTTTTAAACCAAACTGTAATTGTAGCCCTCTTCAAAGGCCTTTAAGTTGACTTCCAGCAGTCTTTCGGGTATTACATCCCTTAAGGCTTTAAGCCAGGTCTCTTTTTTTATCCGGGTAGACCTTGCCAGAAGGCCTATCAGCACAACGTTCATGGTCTTGGGGTTGCCGCACTTCCGGGCTGTTTCCAGGGCATCCGCCACCTGGACATTAGGGCAGCGCTTCTTTATCTCCCGGATGACCCCGTCGGGGTACCTGCTTTCCCCCAGTATGACCGGCAAGGGGTCTATCCTCTGGCTGTTCAGTATGATCCTGCCGTCAGGGCGCAAATACCTTATCCATCTCAAGGCTTCAAGCTTTTCAAAAGCGAGGACAATATGGGCTTCTCCCTCTTCAATTACCGGGGAGTGGACCTTCCCGCCCATTTTGACATAGGTTACCACGCTGCCTCCCCTCTGGGACATGCCATGGATCTCGGACACCTTTACATCGCAGCCCTCTCTCATGCCCACACTCCCAAGGACCCGGCTGGCCAGCAGGGTTCCCTGCCCTCCAACGCCTACTATCAATATATTAAGCTCCTCCACTTTTTTCACCAGCCTTTTTTACAAATGCCCCAAACCTGCAAAGCTCAATGCAAAGCCCGCAGCCCACGCACAGGGCTTCATCCACTTTTATCCCGTCCCCGGTGTCGCTTATGGCAGGACAGCCGAGAACCATACAGGCTTTGCAGTACTTGCACTTCGACCTGTCCACGGTGACCTGGGGCCCAAACTTCACCTGCTTTAGAAGGGCGCAGGGCCTTTTGGCTATAATCACCGAGGGGCCGTCGGCCTGGGTCTCCTCCTTCAGGATTTTTTCCAGCTCTTTCAGTTCAAAGGGGTCCACCAGCCTGACCCTTTTAACTCCCACCGCCTCGGCCAGTTTCACCAGGTCAACCGCTATGGTGGGCTCGCCCTTAATGGTATAGCCCGTGGAAGGGTTGTGCTGGTGGCCTGTCATTGCGGTTATGGAGTTGTCCAGAATAATCACCGTTGAATTGCCCTTGTTGTAGACCAGGTCAATAAGAGGGGTAATCCCCGAGTGGATAAAGGTGGAGTCTCCTATTACGGCCACCGTCTTCTTCCTGAAATCAGCCCCCCTGGCCTTCTCCATCCCGTGGGCCATTCCCACGCTGGCTCCCATGCAAAGGCAGGTGTCCATGGCCCTTGCCGGCGGCAGGGCTCCAAGGGTGTAGCAGCCAATGTCCCCGTTCACCGTAAACCTTAACTTCTTCAGCACGTAAAACACGGCCCTGTGAGGACAACCGGGGCACATTACCGGAGGCCTCACCGGCAGCTGCTCCAAGGGCGGGTCCATAAGCTCCTTCTTTTTCCCCAGGACCCTTTCGGATATAAGGCGGGCGCTCAGCTCTCCCACCACCGGGAAAAGCTCCTTCCCTATCACCTTTATCCCCATTTTCCTGACCTGGTCCTCAATAAAAGGCTCCAGCTCTTCTATTACATAAAGGGTCTCCACCTCTTTTGCGAACCGGGCGATGAGCTTCCGGGGGAGCGGGTATACCATGCCCAGTTTTAAATAGGACACATCGCCCAGGGCCTCCCTGGCATACTGGTAGGCAACTCCTGACGTAATTACGCCTATACTTCTGTCTCCCCACTCTATTCTGTTTAAAAGGCTCTCATCGGCAAACTCCCTTATCTTTGCCATTCTCTTTTCCAGCTCCCCATGGCGCTTTCTGGCCATGGCCGGCATCATTACATACTTGCCTTCGTCCTTGACATATTCCTTAAGCCGGTAGTCCTCCCTCTCCCCCAGCTCCACCATGCTGCGGGAGTGGGCAACCCTGGTGGTTAGCCTGACTAAAACCGGGGTATCAAACTTTTCGCTTAAGTAGAAGGCCTCCTTTACGAAGTCCTTGCACTCCTGGCTGTCGGAAGGTTCAAGCATGGGAATCCGGGCTGCCCTGGCGTAGAACCTGCTGTCCTGCTCGTTCTGGGAGCTGTGCATCCCCGGGTCGTCCGCCACCGCAATTACCAAACCCCCGTTTACACCCGTATAGGCCAGGGTAAAAAGAGGGTCTGCCGCCACGTTTAAGCCTACGTGCTTCATGGAGCAAATGGCCCTTGCTCCGGCAAAAGAGGCTCCTGCGGCAACTTCCAGGGCCACCTTTTCGTTGGTGGACCACTCTGAGTATATCTCCTCGTACCTGGCCAGCGCCTCCGTAATTTCGGTGCTGGGAGTACCGGGATAGGCCGTTGCCACGGTGGCGCCGCTCTCATAAGCTCCCCTTGCCACAGCCTCATTCCCCAGCAGCAACATCTTCATTTCACTTTGCCCCCTGTAGAATCATGTACTGTTAAAAGGCGGATTGATTTTAGCTTCCGCCGGACGGAGGTATATGTTTTTATTCCGCCGGCAAATCCGTTGTACCAATTATAATTTAATATCATTTCAATGTAAATGACTTATTGGAATTTGGATGAACCAAAAAACCGGAGGTTAAGGGTAAAACCCCCAACTTCCGGTTTTATCTTTTTTAAGGTTTTCCGCTTTAACTTTCACCGCCAGCCCGGGCTTCCAGGGCCCCGTTAAAGACACTCTCCACGTGTTTTTCGGGGAGTTTTATGGTGAAGAAGCTGACTACCGGTACGGTGACCAGGGAGGCCAGCATGGCCGCAGCCCCTATGGCAGGCGCCATTTGGGTGTTGTTAATGCCGTATACCAGTACCCCGCCCAGGGAACACAGGACTCCCGTAATAATCCCTGCCCAGGCTCCTGCCCTGGTAGTCCCCTTCCAGTAGAGGCCGTATAAAAAGGGAGCCAGGAACGCTCCTGCAATTGTGCCCCAGGAGAAGGACATGAGAGTCAGAATCGGGTTATTGGGCAGCATGGCTACAATAAAGGACAGGGCCACAAAGACGAC
>JAKOSZ010000075.1 GCA_029776555.1 Bacillota bacterium
CAGTATTTTAAGCTGCTTCCTGAGCTCAGGGCTTCCGCCCCCGGGCTGATGCCTGGGATACACATAGTCCCCCCGCTCATGTCCCACGGCAAAGGAGTAGTCCAGGTTGTTGAAGAGCGCCCCACCGGCCAGTATAAACTCCCAGGCCTGCTTCCTGTAGGTCTGGTCCTCCTGGCCGATAAAGCCGGTTTCATTGCAGCCGATGGGCTTATTGAGGTGGTAATTGACCCTTACGGCTTCAGGGGGACTGGCATAGTGGAAGTTGAATACTGAAACATCCCTGTGAGGCTTTTCCACGGTCAGGTAGCCGTTGCTCACGTTCCAGGAGATAAGGTGTTTGTTGGGCAGCTCCCTCTCGCTGTCGGCTATGGTCTCTGCTATCCTCTCCTGCCATTGGGTCTCGATATCTGTCACCCAGGGCTCATTCATTATCTCAAAAATGATATTGTCAAACCGGTTCAGCTCCCTTACCACTTTGCGGACCATTTCCTCTTGGTATTTAAAAAGCAGAGGGTTTTTAAGGGTATAAACGCGGTTGTAGGGCACATCCTCCACCCGGTTTACATTGTTCCTCCCGTTCAACGGGGAAAACTGCCACAGTTTATCAAAATAGAAAGGGCAGAACATGGTGAGCTCAACCACTATGCCCCGGTCCGAAGCCGCCCGGCAGAAGTCTTTCAACCTGGCGAAATACGCTTCGTCCCACCTGTCCAGGTCAAACCTGTTAAGGCCGTCCGCCGCGCCGGGTTCGCTGCTGCGGGGCCAGGGACATATGTAGCTTTCAGGCCTGGGAGCCAGTGTATTGCCTTCAATGCCGTGAGCCCCACTGGTTTCCCTGTAAGGGCCGGTGAAGGTGCGGGTAAGGTTAAGCCCGGCTGATTTAAGTTCATCCAGATACAGAAGGTAATCAAAGTCCAGGTTCATCACCGCTCCGTAGTGCTCGGCCGATGTAATAAGTATTGTGGGCGCCCCCCGGAATATGAAGTACCTGGGGTTTTCGGGGTGCAAAGCTATTGGCTTGTCCTGGTTTACCATATCAATTCTCCTTTCCTCCCGTTCCAAAAGGGACAAAGCTCAATGCCGTTCTCCCAAAGGGCTTGTCCTCCGACTCCTGTTTTCGCCACGGGGATGCCGGATTATCTCAGGCAATGCTTTACAAATCAACAGCCGCTTCTATTATACCATAAGGGCCTGTTACCGGGGTCATTCCCCATAAGCCAATACTGAGACCGGCTCCCGGCACGCCAACAAACATGGGCATTTTACAGCATGAACACCAGGTATATTGTGGTATTTAGCACCACCGGTTTATAATAATACTGAGTACAAGCACCAAAAAAAACAGGCCGGCAGGCACATATTTTTTGAGGGGGTAGGTTAAATGAAAAACATAATCAAAGACAGGCCCATCAAGGTTGGCGTAATTGGAATCGGAAGGGGTATGACCTTTGCCAGGACAGCCAAACATACGGGAATGGAACTGGTGGCGCTGTGCGACATCTGGGAAGAAAAGCTCTATGAGGTGGGAAAAAGCTTTAACGCGGCAACCTACACCGACTACGACAAGTTTCTGGAGCACGACATGGACGCGGTAATACTGGCCAACTACTTTCACGAGCACGCACCCTTTGCGATCAAGGCGCTTAAGGCCGGAAAACACGTTATGAGCGAAACAAGCTGCAACTCAACCCTGGCGGAAGGGGTTGAGCTCTGCAGAACGGTTGAGGAAACCGGCCTCATATATATGCTGGCGGAGAATTACCCCTATACCAAGTTCAACCAGGAGATGAGAAGGATCTACCAGACAGGGGAGATCGGGGAAGTGGCCTATGCCGAGGGTGAGTACAACCACCCCATGGAAGCCAGGGAAAGCCTGAAAATCGCTCCGGGAAGATATCACTGGCGCACCCGCACGCCTTCTACATATTACTGCACCCATGCTCTCGCTCCTCTTATGTATATTACGGACACAATGCCCGTAAAAGTAAATGCCCTATCCATAGTCTCCGAAGCCATCAGGAAAAGGCGGCTGACGTTAAAGGTCTCCGATCAGGGCTCCGTCATACTGTGCAGGATGAACAACGGCGCGGTATTCAGATTGTTTGGCAACGGGATACCGGGGCACAGCAACTGGTACAGGGTACACGGGAGCAAAGGCGCCATGGAAATAACCCGGGGGCCCGGTTACTTCGGCCCCGAGCAGGTCAGGGTGTGGCATGAGAAATGGGACTTGGAGCCAGGGCAGGTGCTGGAGAGAACATATGTCCCCAACTGGCCTGAGCACGGTGAGCTGGCAGAGAGGACAGGGCACGGAGGCGGAGACTTCTGGACCAACTTCTATTTCGCCCAGGCAATCAGGACGGGCGAACAACCGTATCTTGACGTCTACAGGGGCGTGGCCATGTCCTCGGTGGGAATACTTGCCTGGAGAAGCGCGTTGCAAGACGGTGCGCCTGTTGACGTTCCCGATTTCTCCAATGAAAGCGAGAGAAAGAAGTACGAAAACGACCACTGGTCGCCCTATAACCCGGACAAAAAAGCCGGGCATCCGTATTCAAGCATCCTGGGTGAACTGAAACCCAGCAAGGAGGCGGAAGAGTACGCAAGGAAGATATGGACCGAGGCGGGTTTCAAAGACGTGGATAAGCTGCTCAGCGAATAATTGACGCCGGTAAGACTAAAAAGGGGTAACGCTTTAAATTAGCGCTGCCCCCTTATTTTATGCTTCTCAACATGTGATTTGCCTCATCAATGTTGAAATCCTCCGGGGAATAGGAGCATCCCACGCTTTCAAGCATAGGCTCGTGCAAGGGGTGCTTTGGGTCCAGGACAGCCCTTATGAATTCCTCGTATCCCTCCGGTCCCCCTACACATTCGGGAGGGCAGTTCCTTTTGCCCTTGATGCATACAGGGTATTGAACGCCGCTTTCCTGGTCAAGGACCTTTTCTACAGTAACATCGTGGCTCCAGTTGCCGCGAAAACCGTAAATGTACCTGAATTTTTTAAGAGAAGCCAAATTTACGTCACTTAACTTTAGCTTTTTTGCTGACATCACTTTTAATGCCTTATTTTTACCCGTAGCCTCCATCGCCGGCATACCATTTTCCCTTACAATCATGCGGCCCAGCCTGAACTCGTAGTCATGCAATTCCATCCATCCCATTGCATACTGGATTACCCTGTGGAGTTTGGAAAATGTGATATTGTCCTCTACCAAAACCCTTCTCCAAACGGGAGGCTTCGCATCTTTTAATGTGATTTTAAGCTGAAGGACTTTCATACTTTCCAGGCTCCCCTTGTACAATTAACGGGTCACTAAACAGGTATAGCGGTCAAATTACCGCAAGTCCGGCTGCAGTTTCTCAAACAGCAAACGATAAATATGCCTTCAAGTCATATTATAGCCGAAAAACGCGAAAAGGCGAAATCCATATCACGGCATCCGAAGCATCTTCCAGCCGCTGCCAATGAAATAGATTGAGAAGGCCGTAATAAATACGCCCAGCAACAGGACAAGCCGGCGGTACACCGCGCCGCTTACCAGCCTCTTGCCTTTGGAAAATACCGTTGACACTATCGTGTACCATACAAGGTCCGACAAAATATGCCCGGAAAAGAAGAGCATAACCCCAATTAGTCCCCGGATGTAAGCCTGGCGTACCATTTCCATCCCCGTTGTGGCCCACCAGATAATGAAGTAAGGGTTGGCAATGCTTACAACCGCTCCTGCCAGCACAAGGTTTCTTATCCCTGCTATCCTGCCCTTTCCCTGGTGCTCCAGTGAAAAGGACTTGTCCATACCCGACTTAATCATGCCATAGCCCATCCAGGCAAGAAAGACGCCGCCGAATAAGCCGATAAACCCCGCCGCCGTTTGATTGGTGAAGAAATCCTTAAGTCCGAGAGTCATGGCGGTAATTAACATGAGTTCCAGGATTCCATGTCCCAGCACCGTTAAAGGCCCCGCCGTCCACCCTTTTTTAAGGCTGCCGTCAATTGCAACCCCCAGCATGGGGCCAGGCATCATTGCACCTGAAAAGCCTATTAAAAAAGCGCCAATGAAAATCCCCCACAAAACCATATCTGACTAACCCTTCTTTAAGTAAATATATACCTTTATCTTTACACTGGCTCTCCCCATCTTTCAAGAGCCCACCCCGGACACAAGGGGACGGTCCCTCTGTGTTAATGCCTCGTGCACGAGGGAACGGTTCCCCTGTGCACAGCACAAAGCACTCCTCCCTCCAAATACAAGGGGACGCTGCACAAAGGGCCGGTTCTTCTGTGCCTGCACAAAGCACCCCTCCTTCTGGAGGGAGACTTATTTCCCCATTTCCCTCACCGTCTGGTATACCAGGTCATAGGCAAACACCAGCTCGTCAATGGAACAATGGGGCTGGATCATATGGGTGGTGCAGAATATGAGGCCCCCGTCGGCAAAGAGTTCAAGAACCCTCAGTATCTCCCTCTTTAACCTGTCATAGTCTCCAAAACCTATGGTCTCCTGGACGTCCAGGCCTCCCATTACCGTAAAAATCCCCCTGTACTTGTCCCTGAACTCAACAAGGTCCATTCCCGCCGACTCCTGGTAGGGGTGCACCACGTCATAACCCAGCTTGACAATGCCGTCCAGCACCTGGGCTATATTGCCGTCACTGTGGAGACTGACCAGAGCCCCCCTTTTCTTTACGGCATCTATCACCATTTTGTGATAGGGGTATATGAGCTCCCACCATGTTTTGGGACTGAACATAAGCCCCCTCTGGGTGCCCCAGTCGTCGGAGATATGGATCATGTCCACTCCCAGGTCTATGAGGTTGTTGGCGTATTGAATGTCCCACTCTGCCAGCCTTCTGTAAATCTCGTGCAGGTCATCGGGATAAAGGGCAAGGTTTACAAGGTGCCCCTCCAAGCCGAACAGCCCGTTGTGGCCTTCAAAGAAGCCCGGCGTCTGGGCATAAACCAGGCGCCCCCGCTCCGTTTTATGGTGCTGAACCTCTTTAACCACGTTTTCATACCTGGCCATATCGTTGGGATCGGTTAAGGGAATGTCCAGGTATTCCCTGGGCTCTACTTCCCTTCCCTTGTTCAATTTCTTAAACTGGTGCAGCAGGTCGTACCTGAAAGGATGGTGGTGGGGAAATATGTGGGCTATGTCGAACTCGTACCTGTCCTC
>JAKOSZ010000076.1 GCA_029776555.1 Bacillota bacterium
AGTTGACCGTGAGGATGAAACTGCGCCTGTCTTTTTTATGGGGAAAAGTATATAGAAAAAAGAATATAAAGGGGTTATAATGACCTTGTGGAGAAAGGAGGGCTTAAACTTTTTAACGGACAAAACCGGGAGGAGGGTTACCATGCTAAAGTATGAAAGTTTTAAGGACGTTAGCACCCAGTACAGGAGCGCGCCTTTCTGGTCGCTGAACGACGAGCTTGAGCCGGAGGAACTGAAAAGGCAGATAAGGCTCATGTACGAACAGGGAATAGGCGGCTTTTTTATGCACCCCAGGGGCGGTATGCGGACGGAATACATGAGCAAAAAGTACCTGGAGGCAATAAGGGCCTGTGTGGAAGAGGCTGAAAGGCTCGGAATGAAGGCCTGGCTTTACGATGAGGACAGGTTTGCCTCCGGCGGGGCCGGAGGACTTGCGGCAAAGGGTCGGCCGGAACTGGGACAAAAAGCCCTTGTCATGGAGAAGACTACGGCCGACAAGGTGGAAAAATCCGACGAATTATTGGGAGTTTTTACATACCAGGCGGCAAACGACACAATAGTTGACTTCAGCCATGTTACGGAGGCCGATGAAGCCAAAGCCAGGGAACTTAAAAAAGACGTGCTGGTGTTTAAGAGTTTCACCTTCCAGGGCACGCCCATGTGGAACGGTGAAAGGTACCTGGACCTTTGCAATAAAGAGGCTGTGGACAGCTTCATCGAAGTGACCCATGAGAAATACAGGGAGGAGTTTTCAAAATACTTTGGAGGCATTATACCCGGCATTTTCACCGATGAGCCCCACTTCTACGCGAGATCCAGGGAAGGAAACATGCTTCCCTGGACCAGGGACCTGGCGGCCGAATTCAAGAAGATGAAGGGCTATGACCTGGTGCCTTACCTGCCGCTGCTTTTCTTTAACAAGGGCAATTACAAAAAGGTGAGGTTTGACTACTGGGATGTCATGACCAGGCTCTTTGTCAGGAACTTCTCTGAAAACATTTACAACTGGTGCGAAGAAAACAAGCTTAATTTTACCGGCCATTACTGGGAGCACGACTTCCCGTCCCCCCTGCACAACGGGAGCACGATGCCCAACTACGAGTTCATGCAGTACCCGGGGATTGACATGCTCTTCAACACGGAAGAGGAAGACGTGCAGGTGGGAAATGTCCTGATAGTAAAAGAGGTCTCCAGCGTGGCAAATCAGCTGGGCAAGGAGAGGGTTCTTTCTGAGACCTACGGGGCCTCCGGATGGGAACTCAATTTTGAGGACCAGAAAAAAGTAGCCGACTGGCAGTTTGCCCTGGGTATAAACCTGGTGTGCCAGCACCTGGTACACTACTCCCTTGAGGGCTACAGGAAGAGGGACTTCCCCCTTTCCTACCGTGAGCACCAGCCCTGGTGGACAACTTACAGGCTCCTGGGAGACTACATAGGAAGGCTCAGCTACGCCCTGTCCCAGGGGAAGTTTGAGGGAGACATACTGGTGCTGCACCCCTACAGCTCCGCCTGGCCCGAGTACAGCCCGACAGAAGACAGCCGTGAGCTGGAAAGGATCAATGCCTCCATAAAATGGCTGACCAAGGCCCTGTGCCAGATGCAGTTCTTCTACGACCTGGGCGATGACATTATCATGGAGAGGCATGCCAGGGTTGAAGAGGACCGGCTTATTGTAGGCAGGATGGAGTACAGGACCGTTATACTGCCCCATATGACCCTCATGAGGAAGTCCAGCTTTGAGCTTTTAAAGAAGTTTGCTGCCAACGGCGGAAAGATAATTGCCACAGGAGCCACCCCCTGCCTGCTGGACGGAGAAGAGAGCGAGGAGCTTACCGAGTTTTTCAAGGGCAAAGATGTGGTAAGGATAAGGCAGGAGAAGAGCAGCTTAAGGAAACTGCTCCTTAAGTACGGCAACCTGCACCTTAACCTGGATGATTTAAACGGGAAGGATTTAAGGTACTTATACTGCCACAGGAGGCGGGACGGCGATAAGCTCATATACTTCCTCTGCAACATAGATAAAAAGACCCAATATGATGTCATTCTGACCCTGGATGAACCGCATCCCGTTGAAATATGGGACCCGGTCACGGGAGAGAGAAGCCAGGCTGAAGTGCTGGACTGGAATGGAAAGGCGTGCTTAAGGCTTCAGTTCCCGCCGGTGGGCTCTTACCTCCTGGTGATAGACACTGCAAAAAAGACCGGTACCGTCAAGCCCCGGCCGGTGACCGATTCACGGGCGGACGTCATTGAGCTGAACCGGTGGAAAGTGGAGAGAAAGGACTACAACGCCCTTGTGCTTAAAAGGTGCAGGATAAAGGCGGGCGACGAAGACTGGCAGGGCCCCATGGATGTGCTTGAGGCGGAAGGCATCCTGGTCCAGAAGCTTGGCCTGGGCTGGAGGAGTCAGTCTGCGAAGCAGCCCTGGATGTATACGCCGGAGCAGAAAGCCGTAAAGGTACCCGTAAAGGCGGTCTTCACCTTTAACGCAGCCGAAAAGCCCGGGGGTGAATTATATGCGGCCATAGAAAGGCCCGACCTGTACCAGCTGTACATCAACGGGGAGAAGGCTGAAAGCACCGGTAAGTTTTACAAGGACCCGACCTTCGTAATGCATGACATCAGCAAATGGGTAAAGGCGGGCGTAAATGAAATAGCGCTTGTCTGCGACGGCTTTAACATTGATACCCCCTTTGAGTGGATATACCTGGTGGGAGACTTCAAGGTTGAAGGCATGTACGAGGACTTTGTGGTTAAGAACATCGATGAGGAGGTAAGACCCGGGGACTGGACCAGGCAGGGCTATCCCTACTATTCTGGCGTCATGGACTACAGCAGTTCCTTCAGCCTGGACGAAGAACCCGCCGGAAAGGTTGTTCTGTCGCTGGATGAGCTGATGATGATCTCGGCCAGGGTATACGTAAACGGAAAGGAGGCCGGCATACTGGCCTGGAAGCCCTATGAGCTTGAGATTGGTTCCCTGGTGAAGAAAGGCTTAAACGAGGTAAGGGTAGAGGTTATGAACTCCCTTCAGAACTTCCTGGGTCCCCACAACGGGGCTATCAGGGAAGGGATTGTGACCCCCGGCTCCTTCTTCTACGGTCCCGGCGACATCAAATTCGTGGCCAGCGGCTTTGGCGGAAAGGGCACGGTAAAGGTATACAAAGGTACCTGAACACAAGGGGACGGTTCTTTTGTGCACAGGGGGGTATTAAGCCCCCCTGTGCGTTTATTCAACCGGACGGAACGGGCAGCAACCGCGCCGTGTACCTTCAGCCAGCCCCCTGTGCTTTTTAATACAGGGAAAATACAGGATAAAATAGTCCATGGTTCAAAAAAACAGCAGGTGATATAATTAACTTGTTAAATCTGCCACGGAGTTTAATGCTTAAGGGAAACACACGAAGTTAAAAAGGGGGATACACATGAAAAGCAGCGGGAATGGCCGTCTTTGCACGGTGAGGATATGCCAGGATATGACGAAGCAGACCATGGTGGATATCGGAGGCAACTTCTGCAACGCCAGTTACAGACAAAGCGCTGTTGACGCCGTGGGAGAGTTCACACTGGAAAATTTGAAACCCAGGTATGTGAGGGTTCCGATACCGGTAAAACACTGGGAACCGGAAGATAAGGGAGAAAACGGCAGCAAAGACCCGGAAAGGTTCAGGGATGCCGACGTAATAAACTCCCTTTTTCTATTGCTAAAGGACATGAAGGAAAAGTGGGGCGTTGTGAACATTACGGCTTCGGTGTGGGACGTGCCCGACTGGATGGTTGCAAACCCTGAAAACAGGAGCCAGAGGATAATACCGGCGTCCATGTACGAGAGGGTTGCCCGGTCCGTTGCCGCTTTTATGGCCAGGGCGAGGGACGTATACGGGGTAGACATAGACTACTTTTCCTTTAACGAGAGCGACGGAGGATACCAGATACTCTTTACTTCCGAAGAATACATACGCTTTATAAAAACGGCTGTTCCCGTATTCAGCGAATATGGCCTGAAAACCAAATTCCTGGTGGGGGACAGCTACGCCACCCACTCCCTTGTAAGCTTTGCAAGCCCGATACTTGATGAGGAGAGCATACGGGATTACCTGGGGCCCGTCACTTACCACAGCTGGTGGTCCGAGGACAAGCCCGACTCAGTCTTTTCGGATGTTGCGTC
>JAKOSZ010000077.1 GCA_029776555.1 Bacillota bacterium
CCCGGATTGCGGTCTTATCCGACAGGGTGGGGAGCATGGAGGAAGGCAAGGACGCCGATATTGTCATAATGGACGGCCATCCATTTGAACTGCGCAGCAAAGTGCTGTTCACCATAATTAACGGCAAGGTAGTTTACCAAAGGCAGACGGCCTGACGGCAGCCGGAGGGGAAAATGGTAGAACTGGTGACCTTAAGCGAAGAAGAAACAGAAAACCTGGGCTTACGCCTTGGGGAAATCCTTAAAAGCGGAGACCTGGTGTGCCTAAACGGGGAGCTGGGGACCGGGAAAACGGCTTTCGCCCGGGGCATATGCCAGGCTTACGGCGCGGAAAGATACGTGTCCAGCCCCACCTTTACCCTTGTAAACGAGTACCCGGCCCCTGTACCCCTGTACCACTTTGATCTTTACAGGCTGTCAAGCCCTGATGAGTTATATGAGATAGGCTTTGAGGAATATATTAATGGGCAAGGGATTGTGGTAATCGAGTGGCCGGACCTGGCAAAGGACTTAATTTCCCGGGAGCACATACAGGTGGATATAATAAGAGGAAAAGAAGAGAACAAAAGGACCGTCAGGATCAGTTTTAAGGGGAAGCGCTATGAAGGATACGAGGATAGGCTAAAGGCCGCAATTTAGGCTGCGGCGTTGAGCGGTGTTCCGGCGGCTTTAAGCAGTTTCCGTAAAGCTTTTTAATAAGAAGCGGCGTTTTCAGAGACGGCCCGCCGGCCCTTCCGGCAGACCCCTCTCAACGGCGCTTTGACGGAGAGGGCCGCAATGGGTGGTTAAGGTAAAAAAAGGGAGGTTTCGCTTTGAAAGTACTGGCTGTAGACACCTCGTCGTCGGTGGCGTCGGTGGCGGTGGTTGACGGCGGCAGGGTGCTGGGGGAATACGGCATAAGCCAAAAGATGTCTCATTCACAGAAGCTTGTTCCCATGATCCGGGAACTTTTGTCAAACCTGGAGCTGAAAGCGGCGGACATGGACCTGTTTGCGGCTTCAACAGGCCCCGGTTCCTTTACCGGGCTCAGGATAGGGGTGACAACCGTCAAGGCTTTGGCCTACGCCGTACAAAAACCTGTTGTGGGGGTGCCCACCCTGGATGCGCTGGCCTTTAATGTGCCTGCTTATGACGGGCTTGTCTGCCCGATCATGGACGCCAGGAACCGCCAGGTTTACACCGCCGTATACCGCCGGGAAGAGGGCAGGCTTGCAAAAGTGACGGATTACATGGCCCTGGATTTGGATGAGCTCATTGAGCTTTTAGTAGCAAAGGGCGAAAGGGTTGTGTTTAACGGCGACGCCGTTGAACTCCACCGGGCTTACCTGGAGGAGAAACTGAAAAGCTGCCGCTTTGCCCCGGATAACCTCCTGCTGCAAAGGGCTTCTTCGGTGGCCATGGTGGGGCTTGACATGGCAAATCGCGGGCTTATTGAAAACTGTTTTGACCTGGTGCCTTTTTATCTCAGGAAATCCCAGGCTGAAAGAGTAAGGGAAATGGAGGGAAAAAACCGGGTATATGAAAAATATGACAATTGAAAAAATGGACCTCGATTGTGTCGACGATGTCTTGGTAATAGAGAATTTGAGCTTTCCCGTACCCTGGTCAAGGGCGGCTTTTGTCCAGGAACTGAAGGGCAACAGGTTGGCCAGGTATGTGGCAGCCAAGGCAGACGGCAGGGTGGTAGGCTATGCCGGTATGTGGATGGTCATTGACGAGGCTCACATCACGAATATCGCCGTCCATCCCGAATACAGGGGCCAGGGGATCGGCAGCAAACTTTTGGAAAGGCTCATTGAAATCGCCCTGGAAGAAGGTGTTGACAACATGACCCTGGAAGTCCGGGTGAGCAACGAAATAGCCCAGGGCCTGTATAAAAAGTACGGTTTTTCCGTAATGGGGATAAGAAAGGAATACTATCTGGATAACAGAGAAGATGCCTTTATCATGTGGAAACGCAATATAAAAAGCAGTTTCAAAAAGGTGTAATGCTTTTTGGACACATTGAAGCTGGGGGTGCTGCAATGCCGATGTCTTCAAAAGAACTGTCATATGAAATGCTTAAGAATGAGTGCAAACCCGACATTCTCCCCTTTGATGACACGTCCCAACTGGAACCGCTGGACGATCTTATAGGCCAGGAACGGGCCAAGAGGGCCATGGAATTTGGGCTTGCCGTCAAGTCAAAAGGCTACAACATCTACATTTCAGGCCTGACGGGCACGGGGAAAACCAGTTACGCGGCAAGCTGCATAAAAAAAGCTGCGGCAGGCGGGAAGGTCCCCGATGACTGGTGCTACGTCTACAACTTCGAAAAGCCCAACCAGCCGCTGGCCTTAAACCTTCCGGCGGGTATGGGGAGGACCTTCCAGAAGGACATGGAGGAGTTCATTAAAACCTTAAAATCCGAAAGAGCCAAAGCCTTTGACAGCGAAGACTACGAGCGGGAGAAGTCGGCGATTTTAAAAGAGTTCCAGGAAAAGCGGAATGCTCTTTTAGAGCAGCTGGGGAACGAGGCGGAAAAGTATGGTTTTAAGGCCAAGGTGACCAATGCGGGGATATATTTCCTGCCGGTGATAGACGGCAAGACCTTAAGCGAACAGGAATATGGAGCCCTGGACAATGAGGCCAGGCAGGAGATCAACAGGAAATCGGAAACTGTCCAGCTGGAGGCCATGAGCGCCTTAAGGAAGATTAAGAACATTGAAAAGGAAGCTGAAGAGAAGGTAGAAGAGTGGGAGCAGAAGGTGGCCATGTTTGCCATGGGCATCCAGTTCAGCGACCTTAAAGAAAAGTACAGGGACTTTCCGAAGGTAATTGAGTACCTGGAGAAGGTGCGGACAAACATACTGGAAAACCTGGACGATTTCAGAGATGAGGACAGCGACAGGCGGCCGCCCCTGCCCCTGTTTAAGAGGATTTCCGGCTCCCATACCGACAAGTACAAGGTAAACCTGCTGGTGGACAACGGAGGACTTACGGGGGCGCCTGTAATTGTGGATTTCAACCCCACTTACAGCAACCTGGTGGGGAAACTGGAGTATGAGAATGAGTTTGGAAGCCTTGTGACGGATTTCACCATGATAAAGCCTGGGCTGTTGCACCTTGCCAACGGGGGCTACCTGGTGCTCCAGGCAAAGGACGTGCTGACCAACCTGCAGTCCTGGGATGCTCTGAAGCGGGTGTTAAAAACCGGCCGGGTTGCCATTGAGAACATGGGTGAACAGCTGGGCCTTGCCACGTTCTCCACCCTGAAGCCCGAGCCCATCCCCGTTGACATGAAAGTAGTCCTGATAGGGAATGACATGCTTTACCACCTGTTATATGAACTTGACGAGGATTTCAAGAAGTTTTTCAAAGTGAAAGTGGATTTTGACGATGAGATGGAGCGCAATGAAGAGAACATATTGAAGCTGGCCAGGTTTATCAGCGGCTTCTGCCGGAGGGAAAAGGCCCTCCACTTTGACAGGACGGGCGTGGCCAGGGTGGTGGAGTACAGCTCCCGGCATATTGAGCACAAGGAAAAGCTTTCAACCCGCTTTAACGACCTGGTGGAGATTCTAATCGAAGCCAACACCTGGGCTCAGGTGGAAGGCTGCGGCCTGGTAACCGGCGAGCACGTCAAAAAGGCCATTGCCGAAAAAGAATACCGTTCAAACAAGTACAACTCCAGGATGCTGGAACTCCTTTCCGAAGGCACCATGATGATAGACACCGAAGGCGAGGTGGTGGGGCAGGTAAACGGCCTGTCCATTATAGACCTGGGGGATTACGTATTCGGAAGGCCTTCCAGGATTACCGCCACCACTTACATGGGAGAGAGCGGCATCGTAAACATTGAAAGGGAAGTGGACATGAGCGGCACCTTCCACTCCAAGGGAGTGCTCATTTTAAGCGGCTACATAGGGCAGAAATACGCCCAGGAGATACCCCTGTCCCTTTCGGCAAGCCTGTGTTTCGAGCAGCTCTACAGCGGCGTGGAAGGGGACAGCGCGTCCAGCGCCGAGCTGTATGCCATCCTGTCCAGCCTGTCCGACGCGCCCATAAAGCAGAGCATAGCGGTTACCGGCTCGGTGAACCAGAAAGGCGAAATACAGCCCGTAGGCGGTGTCACCAGGAAAATAGAGGGCTTCTTTGAGCTTTGCAGGATGAGAGGTTTAAACGGCAGGCACGGGGTTATCATTCCCCACCAGAATATAAGAAACCTCATGTTAAAGGACGAGGTAATAGAGGCGGTAAAGAAAGGGCTGTTCCACATTTACCCCGTCAGGACCATCGACCAGGGCATTGAAATCCTTACGGGGATTAAAGCCGGCGAAAAAGGGCCTGACGGCACATTCCCGCCCGACACCATAAACTACAGGGTATACCGGAAGCTGCGCAGGTTCGCGGAAACCGTTGCATCCTATGAGAAAAAATGAAATGCTTTGAGCGAAAGCCTTTCTTCCGTCTTTCACTTAAAGCGGCTTATTTTAACGCCTTCGCCAGGTTTACAATGGGTGAATTATATCCACGGTTGTTACCTATAATAATAACCACATGGCATGTTTAAAAGGACCTGCAAAAAGCAGGAAAAGATCACGGCTTGGAAAGCCCGTGGAAAAATCCTTTAAAACGTGTCGGTTCGGCTTTATGGCTGGAGGTAATACCGTGAGACGGAAAAATACGGCGAAGCTTTTAACCCTTTTTCTTGTCCTGTGTTTGGCCGGCTGCGGCTTGAACAGGGAAAGGACCGCCAGGGAAAATGTCTGCCTGGAAGGGGAAAACCTGGGAGGTTTTAAAGAGAGCAAAATACTGAAGATAATTGAGGGACATGCCTCCCGCATTGACAGTGCGCCCATGCGTCGAGGTGCCGGTCGAGGTCGCCAGGCCGGCGGGCCGTGGCCGCCGGTGCTCTACATCCACGCCAAGCGCGGTTTCGAGGACGTCGACCGCGAGCACATGCGCGCGCTCGCCCGCGACGGGTTCCTCGTCCTGGCGCCCGACTGGCTGAGCGGCAACATGATCGCGAA
>JAKOSZ010000078.1 GCA_029776555.1 Bacillota bacterium
AAGGGCAGAGTTTCTGGCTGTTCACCTTCCCAGTACAGTTTTATATGGTTGCCGAGTTGCTCCCATTGAAGGACCTTCCCGTATCCGTCTTTGCCTACAAGGTAGGCAAGAACATCGTCGAGGCGAACCCCGTCAGATTTTCTAAACCCTTCCTCGAAAAAACGATCAAGTTCCAACTTATCTCGAAACTCTAGAAGCGATAGAGTGCGGATTCGCCTATGATGTTCTTTACAAATCGGAGCAATGTTGTCTAAGGTAGTAGGCCCATCTTCGCTGAACGGCTTTATATGATGAAACTCAACTTCCTCAAGGTTTTCAATAGGGTGGCCGTCTATGAAGCAGCGCACGATCCCGTCTTTGGTATGCCTCTTGATTACTTCCTGTTTCTCTTGTTCGCTGAGCTGCCTTCTGAAGTTCACCTTTTCTCACCCCCACCATTATGAAATTTCACATGGCCTTGACTAGTTTTGGCTAACCCTGCCCTTGGCTCAAGACCCCGTCACAATAGTCCAAATACCCCATTCATTAATCTGCCAATTATCTTTCTTATCTTTCTCCATGCTACTTGAACCTGGTACCCACAAAGTCGATTTGCCGTCAAAATTTGATAAACCCTTTCCCCAATCCCATCCAAGGATTAATTCTAATGCTCCGTTTAAAGCAGGAGCACAAGCGTGCGCAAGCGTAAAGGATGCTTCTTTTACCAGCGGCGACTCACAATCAGTTTCTACAGACAACCCAAAAATATCCTTTGCTTCACCCCATTCAATCAGATGTAAGTGACCTAAGCCGTAGCGGGTGTCACCACCAACGTGAAGTTCACAAATCTTCTCAAGAGATATATCTCTAAAAGGCCACTCCCTTATTAAAACATAGCCTACCATTGCGACAGGTCCGCTTATTAGGTCGTCTATCGGTCGCCAGTGAGTCATAATACACTCCAGTTCTCGGAGAGTTCCTTCCGCGGCAGTATCGGTGTGGGGGTCAATTGCTGTACCCGGCAAGGTATCCAGAAGGTACCGGCGGAAAATCCGATCAGGGAAACCGCTCTGCCCAATCTTATTTTCGAGGTACCACATTAACCCTTGTGCCTGTTCATACAATGGCAACCAAGCCCGCCAGGCACCATTGTGGCAAGTGGCAGGAAAAAGATATGTAAGCCGGAGTTTTTTCCGGAGGGCTTCTCCTACCTCAAAATAAAAATATTCCGGGAAACTGTTTCCCTTAAGAACACGGGCCAATTCTGCCGTGAGCGCACCCCATAGTACACGTGCCGGAATGTAAAGCCGGCAGCGGTTAAGCATGCCCGCAGGGGGCATACCAATATGAAGCGGGGACCTAAGCTCCCAAACCCAGCGGTAAAGTTGCCAACCCATGGCCCTTTTCACCGATCCTCTCCAACCCGGGAATGGTAGGAAGCGTAGAGCAGCACTTGCCGCAGTAAATCACGGGCGAGCAGTAGCCGGTCGAGATCTTCGGCCAAGCGTTGAATCTGGGCAAAGCAATTCTCGCTTCCGGAAAATAGCGGTTCCTGGCGTGGGGTTTGATGGAGAAATTTTTCAAGTCGATCAGCAATAAGATTGCCTAACTTATCTTTTGTTTTAAGGAAGAGGAAAAGGGCATACAATCCCTGCTCTTCAAGCACGCCAAGCGCTTGCATAAGGAGCCGGTAAAGCTGTTTGCCATCTTTTGTAATATCTAAAGCGATCTCCTGTGCTGCTTTAGCGCATGCCAGGTCAAGATTTTCTCTCATTTCTTGGCTCACCCCCATCTGGAGTTGGCTCCCATGGTTTGGCGGGACCAGAATACAACACACGCAGGCGACCCATCCCCCGGGTACCCATTCCCCCAACCCCTAAATGTTCTAAGTATGGATGAGCCAGCTGCACACGATTGTGGACGTCTTCTGGGGTCTTGACCGCACTTATCTCCTCACCACCGACCTTAAAATGGGCGGGATTACGGCAGGTTACTTCCCATACGAGCACTGTGCCTCGGGGAAGGGCTTCGTAGGTAAAAAGCGCTTGTTCCTCTGCCGCTCCCGTTTCTGGGTCAATTGCCACTGAGGTTCTCACTTCCAGATTGCTGTTAACCACGTGGCCGAAAAGTGTATCGGACAACACTCCCACCCGCTGCCTAATATAACCGGGCACGTTAAGTGCTTCCAATGCTTTTTCGAGGGGCTGCCACTTTTCATATCGTTTAACCGGCAGCATTAACCAGCCCAGGTTTAAGGCTCGATCTTCCTTCTCGCAATAGAGGGTAATCCCGTCAAGATCCTGGTTTTGAACAATATTCTCAGTCTCTCGTGCCGACCGAAGGGCAATAGGAGAAGTGACCCAAAAGGGACCCTTTCGGGTAGGTACCGGGAAAAGGAGCACATGGGCATCGCAAAAGGATGCCAGGCCGGCAAACCCTCCGCTTGCGCCCCGGGCAAAACCAAAGACTGTGCAGACGGAGCAGTCAGGAGAACCACAGTGTCCTACTGTGCCGTCCGACCGCCGTTGGCCTAAGCCAGCACAACCGGGGTATTTGTTTTTTTCCATAGCCGTATAGGCTCGGTAAACTCCAGCTAGGCTTGAGCCAGGAATTTTAGGGACACAGGTAACGGGATCACGCACAATCGTGTTGTCCACCCTCCCCAAGCGAGCACCGCCAGTGCCCACGTGAATCGGGTCTATGGCCAGAGCAACGTGTGTAAAAACCTCAAAGCTTTTGCTCATTTCCAGTTCCCCCTGTCGCCAAAATTCTTTTCTTTTAGCACCGCAAGGTGCCACTCCAGGCACCACTCCAAAAGGCCGCCCTGGGCAGCCTCTACAACCTGCTCCAGATCGGCTCCTTTTAACCTAAGGTGGTTGGCGATAATCGCGCGGACAAAGGTCTGCCAGGTTGGCTCTATTTCCTCTTTCGGTGCGCTTCCTTCCCATGAGTCTCTTAATCTCTGTAACTCATCCCAAACAGTCCTGAGCGAGGACTTGCTTTCGGCAGCTTTTGCAATTAGATCCCACAGGCGGCGCATCTTGCCCCAGTCTGAGAGAAGTCGGGGTGAAGGAACCTCAAAACGTCTGGCTGCAGTGTCCATAAATAGGGTCGCTATAAGTGACGGCATTACCGTAAGGGTGTCTCGTGGCTTCAGGTCGGTAACATGCCGGTAGACCTGGCCGTTGGGATGCCGGAAGTCGAGGGGGTAGCGCAACTCCTGGTCGTTCACAGCGAAATAGGGATAGAAAACGTCACGGCGGCCGTCTGGTAAGACGGTGGGAACAGTGTACTGCAGGGCTTCGCCGGTATTAGCCGGTTTGAGGCGGAGAATTACTGTTTCCTTCTGAATCTGAACACTTTCTACCTGCCACTTCTCTTCCTTTAAAACACTCCTCAATTCATCCTCTAGATTGCGTGCTGCTTCGATAACCGCCTGGAAAGAGAGCTTGCGCGGAAAGGCCACCACCCCCACTAGCAAAGGAAGCCGGTCCAAGACGCGTGCAAATTTCTCCTCCCAGTCGGCAATCAGACGGTCAACGCATGCCGCAGCTGCTGTAAGAGGCACTAAAATGCGAAAACGTGTAGGGCTTACTTCTAGAGGGATAACCGGGAAGTAAGCGCCAAGATGGCCAACGCTTTGCCCTCCTACTTCCTCCACCTTTTCAATCTTGAGAGGCTGCAGCCTGCCCTGGTCATCGTACAACTCTATTTCTCGATTCTTAAGTGCCTCCGGCCCTTCTTCGGGCCCAAGCAGCCTGGCAAGGTTGCATATGGTGAGAAAACTTCCTTTTTCTTTAAGGTAAAGCAAACTGATAGGGTTGCCGCGCCAGTCTCCCTCGTATGAGTTGTGGTCCTCCCATCCCTTGGCTGTATCTGATGTGGGCTTGATCAGCAGGCGGCGAACCCGCCAGCGGTTCGGGTGACAGGAAGCAATTACCCGGAACTCCCTCAGTCTTTCCTCAAAGAAATTCACTGCCTGCCGCCAGAAGCGGTACACTCGGCCGGGAGAAGGCAGTTTGCAAAAGAGCTGGTGAACTACCCACTCTGCCCGTTGTTGATTGTTTAGTTCCTTCCATGAAAGAGCTTTTGAGCGATCCTCGACGATTTTCTTATAGAACGTAGGCCAGTTCCCTTCGTGCCTATAACCATCGTGCAAGCTATTTAGGACGGGATCGTCTTCGTAATATTCACGATCACCGTAATTAGTTATTTGGTCTTTGACATATTCGAGCAAACTCAAGTACGACCTGCTGGGATCGATTGGATTATCAGAATTGGAAAGCCTAGGATTATGCCGCCGCCACTCGGAAATGGCCTGGGTGCGGAGACTGTCGAGGCGCGCTCCTTCCACCCACGGTTCAAGATCGAGGCCGATAGTTATAAGAGCAAGGCGGTCATTTTCATCCGCCACTTCGTCCAGCCAAATAGTATCTTGGTTCGAGCTACGTAGCCAATTGTTAAGCCGCTTCTCGCGGCGCTCATTACAGACCGCACAAGGCTTTTGTTTATCGCGGGGGTCATCATTTCGCCGCACCAGACAAACCGGGCAGACATGCCCCGAATCAGTCTTCCCTCTCTCATCCCCAACGCTCCACCCGCGGAAAATCGGCACAGCTACCTTTTGGCGGGCCTTTTCGATTTCAGAGACCATCGGAACCAACGAGCGGGTAGGCTCGGGCTCGCTTATGGCGCAGTAGGGCGGGGTTTCGAGTTTAAGGTCTTTGGCAAACCGGTCGAGATGCTCAAGGACATACCCTTGCCACCTTTCTACGGGCAGAAAGTTTTGGGCGTTAAAGCGCTCTCCCGGGAACGAAAACACCATAATCCCCGTACCTGCGTAAAGGAGAGAACCTACGGCGAGCTCAATTTCTATCAGCTTACGGACTCGCGTGAAGAACTCATCAAGAACCAAACTTGCCCCGGTCCAGTCGCCAATGCGCACGGCCAGGTGATCGTAATGATCCACATCGATGGCCACCGTCAGCAGGCGCCAGCGCGTTTCCTGCTTAAGCTCCTTGTTGTTCCAGGGAAAACTAACCTCTAGCAGGGCCCCAGCCACGGCGCTTTTAAACATGGCCGCTGCCATGTAAGACTGGTCCCATAAGGTCACGTCGTTGTTGGGCAGGCGGGTTTCGGCCAGAGTCTGGGTGAAGGCAGTTCGTAAGAAATCGAGAGCCTTTTCTCGCCAATGCCACCAATCCTCTATGTCATCTTTCGTGCCGCTTTCCCCTAACTTTTTTAACTCCTCAAGGATTCTTCGGATCTCTTGCTTGATTTCCTCCCAACCCCTTTCAGTAAGAACCTGCGGCATGTTTACCAACAGATTGCGTTCGGGGAACCCAAACACCGAGGAAAGCCACATATGGGTTACATCTTGGGCCAAGTAATCCGAAGCTTTCTTGGGAAGGTTCTTTTCGATCCCTGAGACCATTCCGTGGGCTGCTTGCAACAGTCCGAGTAATCCCGGATTTTTTCCCCTATGTTCTTTAAGGAAATCATCGATGGAGTTCGGCCAGGCTTTGTCTGGAAGCGAATATTTATCTTTTACCCACTTTAGTAGGTCAGACAAAGAAAACGAAAGTCTTTGAAACCACTCTTCGTACTTATAGCCGGTTTTTATTCCCCCGTGCTCACGCAAAAAATCCACGTTGGCTTTGCCAGTCATGTGAAGCCAACCAATGGCCTCCACGGCAAGCAGAAGCGGGCGGTACTCCTTCAGCCTCTCAAGGCTGTGAAAGCTACTCATACTACCTCCCCCTCTTGCTGAAAGAGGTCGGAAATAATTTCTTTAAACTCTTCAATTCCTTTGGACTCCTTACATTCACCAGCCCGAAAAGCTCTCCAAATTTTGATCTCTGCCGTTCCCCAGCCGGCCGTGCGCTTGGCCGAAATGCCGTAGGTTTCCAAGAGCGCCTGAATAGCTGTTAAAAGCTTGCAAATCACTTCCTTGGGCTGCACACAGTCGCACCTGGATGCTCCCGGGATCGGAGCGTAAAGGAGCTTTAGTGTGCCGGTAGTACCTGCCGGAACAACTTCATAGAAAATGGGTTTTGTACCGGCTCGCGACTTCCGGCTGTGAGGGTTGATAACCTCAAAACTAACTTTTGAAAACCAGGTTGGGTAAAAGACTAACGCACCCTGTTTCTGGAACTTCTCTTCTTCTCCCTGTTCGTTGCCGAAGAGGTGGACAATCCAAGGCGGATCTTTCCGATTGTCCATCCTCATCGAGTTTTTACAAAGATAATCCACAAGCCCCTCTTGCATCCGGCACGCCCAGCGCAAAAGTCCCTTCCAGCTCGCCGCTGCCATATAAGGCACTCCAAAAACCCGGTCTTTGCGTACCGGATTGTCTAAGATATGTAGAGGTCGATCATCCTTAGAATACCAGGGTCGATTGAGAATGAACTCCACCTCCAGTCCAAGCCACGAAGGCTCAGGCAAATTAGAGAAGTCGCAGTCAAGCCCAAGATCTTGCGGTAGCTTAAGCTGCAAACTTCTTGTTCTACACATGTAATCATTCCGGGCACCATCTTTGTTTGTGAGAAGCTGAACAGTACATTCGTCTACAAGGCCAGAAGCAAGAGCTGAAGGTGCTTCCTTATCTGCTTCCGCTAAACGAACCCTCCCAGCAGCTATTTCGGCATAATAATCATGGCCCACTTTCTTTTGCACCTCCACTCAGTAAGCGTTCAATAATTTGCTGGCCTGTCAAAAATTCATTATATTGAAGATTTTTCCAGGCCCGCTTGAGTCGTTCCTTCATTTGCTTAAAGTCTATCAACCCAGGCTTTACAAAGCCAAAGGTTCTCCCTTCACCTGCTTTGAAGCTGAACACCTTTTTGCTTTCCTGCCTACCGCCGGCCAGCCAGGCCGCGGCAGAATCTGACGGCTCTAATTGCTGGGCTTGAGCTTTACCTTCACAACGTCCAAGTACCCTGTTGAAAGTGCTCTCGGTCTGACTTTTCCTACACAGGTATCTCCCTTTTACACACCAGAAGTTTTGAAGTGAAGCCCAGGCAAAGTCGCTTTGGTCCGCTTTGCGCCAGCGCTCCTGGGCAACATATTCTTTAAGCTCCTTATATTCCTTCTGTACCTTAAGCCTGTCTTGGATTTGGATGAGCCCAAAATCCCGGTCCTCCCTCCCCTTTTCTTCTGAGGGTTTAAACACAGTCTTGCCACTGATTGCCGCGTATTCTGAAATAAAAAGCAGCGTAAGTTCCAAGAGAGCCCATTCCTCGTCCGAAACGGGACGGAGTGGAATAAAATTAAGCTTAAAGAGTTCTCTCTCTCGTATAGCTTTTTGTTTTATTTGTCCCTTTTCATCTAAAACCTCAAAGCGAAATTTTCGTGCCCATCCTGTGCAACCAAAAAACTCGCAGACAACGCACCGTTTTCCGGCTTTGTCTGGACAGCGCATCTCTGGATCCGAGGGATCGCAGGCAAAACCACCAAGTCCCCTCACCACTATTTCAAACCACCACCGAAGCGAACCCAGGAGTCCGACGGTAATCAAGCGATCTCCTCTCCGTTCCGCATTTCCCGTCCAAATATCAGCTAAGGCCTTAAAATCGTATTGCCTTACGTTACTAGGAACCATTGAAAACTCGCGGCGTTTATCCCCTTTTACCCTTCAAGAGCCGGGGAAACGCCACTCCCCTCCTTCCTTGACATCATGTGGAGTACGCCACCTCGGCGGCAGCATGTCCACTTTTTTCAAGGTTCCCTAAAGCTTCTTCAATTGCCTCATGGGAAATCCCTCGATATGCCTCACCCGGTCCAGGTGTTCTTTGGTAAGCCGGAAACGTAAACGTTCTTGTCGTTCCCTTCCTTCTTCGTTCCCTTCCGGTGTATCTATGAAAAGTTGCTCTTCTTTGGCCATCACTCTTCACCCCTCTATTCCAGTACGATTCTTACCTTCTGTGGGTCCCTGCCGCGCGTGAGAGACTGGATGTAATCCTCGAAGCGCTGCT
>JAKOSZ010000006.1 GCA_029776555.1 Bacillota bacterium
GTATTTGTCGTTCACAAAGCCCAAGGCTCTCAGCTGCTTCTTTGACTGTGATGTATCCATCAATGAGTCTGGTAATTACTGAATGCCTTTTAAGACACTTATTAAGTTGTTTTTTGGACATAGAATAATGCACCTCGTTACTCATAGTGACATTTTATCAAGATAATTTACAAGGTGACATTATCACAAGATAACAACATTGCATGGTAAATCCGATTGACAAACGAAAAAACAGTGTTATAATAAACATGATTTATACGTATAAGTGGAGGTTGTATGGGTAGCAAAAAGGGTGTGTCCAGCCGGGATGTGGCGAGGGAGGCCGGGGTTTCCCAGGCTACGGTTTCATACATACTCAATAACGTGGAAACCGTTAAGATAAGGCCGGAAACCAGGGAAGCGGTGCTAAGCGCCATAAAGAAGCTTAATTACCATCCCAATCAGATTGCGCGGGGGATGAAGCTTAAGAAGTCAATGTCCGTTGGGGTTGTAACCGACAGGAACGTGACCAATTTTTATTTCATGAAAACCCTTGAAGGCATAAGGGACGCCCTTATGAAACACAACTACTCCATCACTCTCCTTTTTAACAGGTCCGAAGACCATGCTGACGGTGAGTTTATTGAGTACTACAGTTCCAACAGGATAGATGGGATAATCTTTGCTTTTGCCTCCCTGGACGACAGTTCGCTGGAATACATGAAAGAGAGAAACGTGCCTTTTGTTCTGGTAGATACCCTTCCTTCGGGCAAAGATGTCCACGAGGTGTACACGGACCACTTAAACCGCATCACTGAGGTGGTAAGCCATTTTGTTTCAAAGGGCGCCGGCAAAATAGGCTATGTAGGGCCCTTAAAAAGCAGGAATGACGGCCGTGTGGAGGCCTTAAGGCAGGCTTTGGAGAGGAAAGGCGTACCGTTGGACGAAAGGTATATAGTCCTCTGTTCCATTAATGACGAGGATATGTCAGGGAGCATAAGCTCACTCTTTGAGCTGTCCCGGTGCCCGGACGCCGTTTTGGCCGGTTCGCCCAGGTTCGGCTTTTATACGCTGAAACGGGCCCTTGAACACGGTTTAAAGGTGCCGGATGAACTTATGGTGACCGTGCTGGGTTCCTCCAACTACCACAACCTTAGCCATCCGGCCCTGTCGGCGGTGGAAGTGCCACTGTACCAGATGGGTTTTGAAGCCGCAAGGGTGCTTATTGAGCTGATGGGCGGAAAAGAGGTGGAGAAAAAGGTGGTACTGCCCTCGGAGCTTGTTATAAGGGATTCTTCATGAAAGCCTTCCGCGGGTCAGGAGGAGCATGCATGAAAGCGGGTTAAAGCTTTGTGAAAATACGCAGGTGCTTTAAAAGCAAGAGCGTTTAATATGACCATCGTATTGCCTGATAGAGGGCAATATTTATAGGAATAACTGGGTGAGGATTTTTTATATGACATTACATTTATACGTATAAGTGAGGGTAGCAGAATGAAGGGAAGAGAAATATTAATAAACTTCATAAAAGAGCGTTTATGGTCGTACATTATAGGAGCAATTATATTGGTAGCAGCGTCCATAGTATCGTCCGTCGTACCGAGACTCCTGGGAACCATAACCGATGGCCTTGAGAAGAGAATGCCCCCGGAATACATATACAGGTATACCCTGTTAATGCTTTTCGCGTCGGTGGGGGCCTTTGTTCTCAGGTTCTGCTGGAGGTACTTTCTTATCGGAAACTCAAGGAATGTGGAATGTTATTTGAGAGACAGGCTTTTTAAACACTTGCAGACCCTGCCGGTCAGCTTCTACAACAACAAGAAAACCGGTGACCTGGTGGCCTATGCGATTAATGATATACAGGCCATAAGGATGACCTTCGGCTTTGGTTTTGTGGCCATACTGGAAGGTGTAATCTTAAACTCGGTGTCCATTTTCTTCATGGTTAAAACCATCAATCCCATCATAACAATCATTGCCCTCCTTCCCATGCCCGGCGTGGTCTTTATAATGACCAAGCTCAGGAGGGTAATAAGGGAGAGATTCAGAAGGGTTCAGGAGGCTTTTGCGGAAATTTCGGACAAGGTACAGGAGAACATCTCAGGCATCAGGGTAGTAAAAGCCTTTGCCCAGGAGGAAGAAGAAACAAAGAAATTTGCCGTGTACAGCAAGAAAAGGGTCGACACCTACATGAGCCTCACCAGGGTTTCCGCTTCCCTCGGGCCTACTTCCAACATCTGTTTCGGCGTGAGCTTCCTGATATTTATAATATACGGAAGCACGCTGGTATTAAGGGGAGTCATATCCCTGGGAGACTATGTGGCCTTCAACTCCTACATGGCCATTATAATGAGGCCTATCATGAATATAAGCAGGATAATAGAAATATGGCAGAGGGGTATCGCGTCATTCAGGAGGTTAAACGAGATCTTTGAAACCACCAGCGATATTAAAGACGGCACCGCTACCGATATTACTGAAATAAAAGGCGACATCTATGTAAAGAACCTTACCTTCACCTACCCCGGTGCTACAAAAGCGGCCCTGGAGGACGTCAGTTTCCACCTGCCGGCGGGTAAAACCCTGGGCATACTGGGCACCACCGGCAGCGGGAAATCTACCATTGTCAACCTTTTGCTGAGGCTTTACAACGTGCCGGAAGGGTCTATCTTCATAGACGGCAGGGATATTAATGATATTCCCTTTGCGGTCCTTCGTGAAAGCATTGGCTGCGTCCCCCAGGACAACTTCCTCTTTTCCACCTCCATCAGGAACAACATCATGTTCTTCAGGCCGGTGTATACGGATGAAGAGGTGGCCGAAGCGGCTAAAATAGCAGGAGTCTACGACAATATTGTTGCTTTCCCTGATGGTTTTGAGACGGTGGTGGGTGAAAGGGGGGTCACCCTCTCAGGGGGACAGAAACAGAGGGTGTCCATAGCCAGGGCTGTTATCAAAAACCCGTCGGTGCTCATCCTGGATGACAGCCTGTCGTCGGTGGACACCAAGACCGAAGACCTGATTCTCGGGAACATCAAGAAGGTCCTGGCGGACAGGACGGGAATAATCATCGCCCACCGGGTTTCAACGGTTATGCATGCCGACGAGATAATATTCATGGACGAGGGCAGGATAATTGAAATGGGCAATCACGAGCAACTGATGAGCAAAAAGGGCGCCTACTACAACCTGTACCTGATGCAGACAGCCCAGAACGACGAAAATGGGAATTACGACGAAAAGGAGGATGCGGCGATATGAGCAACGGTGCAAGGTCCGGGTTTACCCAGGACGAGTTTACAATAAAAAGCAAGAGATTCCAGGTATTGAGGCTGCTGAAATACTTCAAACCCTTTATCCCGCAC
>JAKOSZ010000079.1 GCA_029776555.1 Bacillota bacterium
GAACGGCATTTTGGGTGCTAATAGTAAGTTTACCCCCGGGACGGGGGTAATTTTTATTTCCAATGTTCCAGCTGGACTCCTAACCGGCTGGCTTTACCTTATAGAACCTCTTCTCCATGGCCCTGTTAACGAGCTGCGCCCTTTTTTTCTTTAACAGGCTTTGCTTAAACTCCTCCAGTTCCTGTTGTACTTCATCGCTGTTAATGCTGGACGAATCCGGCACAAGGTCCTGGATTTCCGGCAGGATAGCGTATTCCCCGGAAGCGGCCGGAGACCCGGGAAGGGCGTCAAAGTCATGGCCGGCTGAACTGTCGCCAGGTGTGTCCCTGTTGTCCCCATTCACATCCTCATTTATATCCGGATCAGAGCTTATACGCTTAAGCTGCCTTAAATCGCTTTCCAGCATGCCCAGCCTTATGGAATTTTTGGCGATTTCCTTCTCCAGTTCTTTTTGCGACGCCGCGTAATTGCGCAGGCTTTCGGCAATGGCGGCGTTGGACTCTTTCAGTTCTTCCACGCTGCCTTTAAGGAGCTTTAAGGTGTTCACTATCATGTTTTTAAGCTCTTCCGGCGAAAGGGTTTCGGAGCCCAGGGATGAATCCTGGTAAAAAGCCAGCCTGTAACCGTTTATGAAGTTCCCGGGAATGTCTTCGGCAATGAGCCTTTCCAGCTCATAGGGGTTATTGCTCCTGTACCTCATGCAAAGAAGCTGCCTTCCCCCGGGGAAGTTGTACCTTGCGGGCTTGCTCCAGCTGCTTCCGCCGTCTTCCGACATGCTGTACACAACGGCCTCTTCCCGTATCCAGTATATATAGAGCCTCTTATCCGCGTAAATGATGGACGAGTTGGCAAAACCGTATACCGACTCATGTATTACCGTTTCATCGGACCAGATGTTCTTGTCGGGGACTTTTTGCTGGTAGACAAGCTCGTAGCTCCTGGCAGAGCGCCTCTGGTAGCAGATATGTATAATGTTGGAGCTGTCGGCTATTGCCCTGGGGAACTCCGAATCCCCCGGGTAGCGGGTTATGGGCGTAAATTCTCCCCAGACCTTCTGATAAGGCAGGAACTTCTTATATCCCAGCTGCAGGTTTTTCCCGTCCGACGACTGGTAGAACACGTATATGTTTCCGGTGTTGTCGGAAAGGGCGCAGTAGGGGCAAGAGCTCATATGGACGTAGTCAATGACCTTGGGGGACATTACCCCTTTGCTGTCTACCCCCTGGTATACCAGGATAGGGGACTCGCCGGGCACAAGCACGTAAAAGAAATGTGTGGTGCTTTTCTGCGGGATGAGACAGAAGTGCTTGTTGTAAGCCGAAGGGTTCTTGCTCTGAAGTATTTGGACGGTTTTGGTCGAAGCGCCTTCTACCAGCGAGTAATATATGTTGCCCTGCTTATCCTGGAAAGCGATATGAAAACGGTCATCGTAATCCATGTCGGCAAAAAACGGAGGAGCCAGGTTTTTCTGAAGCGTGACCGGTTCCGTCCAGGTATTCCTCCGGGTGAGGTTGCTGTAACAAAGCCCGTTTCTTTCATCGTAAAACAGGTTCCACACCTTACCGGTGGAGTCTTTAAATATGAACTGGCGCTCAGTGGTTCTGTACATAGAGATTCCCCCTTCTTTATCAAAATAAAGCCAATGGAAAGCGCTTTTCCAAAGCAGCAGTATATAAGCTCCCGGAACTCACAGGGGAGTATAGGGGTAGGGCTTAATTTCGCCGCCTCTCCGAAGCAGCGGCGGTATGGCCTGCCAAGCCCCGGCTTTCCCGGCGGCAGACCCGCATGAGACACCGTAACAAAAACCCCCGCTGACTAATATATTTATATGAAGAATCTGAGCAAAAGTTTATAGGGGCAATCACAAAAAGACGGGATAAACATATTATGTATATTGAAATGCCGACAATTATGAAATAAAAGAAGGAGGTAGACATATGGCGGCCGAAAATGAAAAGGTAAGAGCCGGATTTATAGACGAGAGAGACCTTTCCAGGATAAGGGAAGCCGTTTGCGTTCAGGTGGAAAAAATATACGACTCCTGCCGTGAAAAGGACTGCATTGAAAACGCCCGGGTCAGGTTCCCGAACTTAACGGCGGAAGAGAGAAGGATAATAAACGAAGCTTTTAACGTAAAGTTAAGAAGAGCCGTAGTTGACGACGTCATTACCGATGTGGAGCCTGTACCTTTTAAGAGGGGATTCTTCACTGTTGACGTCAAGTTCATAATCAAGGTCTTCCTTGAATTCTTCTTTAACAGGTACGGTGAAGTGGAGTCGGAGACGATAGTGGGACAGGTGGCCTTTGACAAGAAGGTTATTCTCTTCGGCTCGGAAGGCAACGTGAAGATATTCAAGTCCAAGTTCAAAGAGCATAAGCAGGACACCCCTGTCAACTCAGAGCTGCAGCAGGATAACCTGCCCTTCAGCAAGGTGGAGGTAGCTGAGCCCATTCCGCTGAACGCCAAAATAAGGGGCATACTGGATAAACTGTTCGAGGACAAGAGGGACGACGACGATGATGACAGCAAGTGTGATGAAGACAGGGGCGGATCAAAGCCGGTAAGCGAGCCTCTTACCAAGAGGGTGTTTGTCACCATTGGTCTCTTCTCGATTATAAAACTGGTAAGGTTTGTACAGCTTCTAATTCCTGCCTTCGACTTCTGCTTCCCGGTGAAGCAGTGCGTCGCCGCTACGGAAGAGAACCCCTGCGACCTGTTTGAGACAATAGAATTCCCCTTTGACGAGTTCTTCCCTCCTCAGAAGCGGGATTTCCCGGGAGCCATTGAGAACGAGAAGGCCCTGCTGTCGGGATTTGACGGGAAAAAGAACAGGTAGGAACGGTTTCCTTAAAGGAAAGAGCTGAAACGGCGCGAAAACCAAAGGGAAGGGCAGCAATGCAATTCCCTTTGGCCTCATATGTTGGGAACTGAGCAAAAATGTGATATATTTAGGGAGAAAGCGAGAACGCCTTCTCCTGTTTTTATTTTCCAGGGGATTAACCGCCATCCGGAAGAAGGCTTGTGAAAAGGAGGAATGTCTTATGGACAAGACCTACATAGAAATTAAGGACCAGTACAGGGCATTGAGAAAGACCTTTGACTACATGGCTTCCAGGAAGGAGGACATTGTTAAACTGTATAACGGCTTCCGCCCCCGGTCCCTGACCTTCATAGGGTGTGGTTCAAGCTACTGTTTATGTCAGTCGGCGGAGATGTCTGCCAAGATAAAGCTCGGGATTCCTGCCAACGCCATCCCGGCAGGCGACCTGATGCTTCACCATAAAAGCTACGGCGGCTTCCTGGAGGGGACCATGGCAGTGGTGGTTTCCCGCTCGGGAAGCACCACGGAGGTTCTCCGGGCGGTTGAGAGCTTAAAGGCCGGAGTATCGGCGCCGGTACTGGCCATTTCCTGCGTCACCGGTTCCGATTTGTCCAGGATGGCCGACCTGACCCTGGAACTGCCCTGGGCCTTTGATGAAAGCGTGTGCCAGACCAGGACGGTGGTGAACCTGTACGCCGCAAACCTTCTCATACTGGCTTATCTGAGCGGCAATGAAAAGCTGGAGCAGGACATGGAGGAGGTCATCCGCAGGGGTGAGGGCTACATGGAGAAGTACGAGGAGGAGTTGAAAAAGATCGGCTGCGGCCAATGGTCCGACGTAGTAGTCCTGGCCGACGGTGAAGTGCAGGGGATTGCGGCCGAAGCTGCCCTGGCTTTTATCGAGATTGCCCAGGTTCCCGGGAAATCCTATCACCTGCTGGACGCAAGACACGGCCCCATGGTGCTCATCGGCCCCAGGACCCTGGTCATTGCCTGCATTACGGGAGAAGATTTTAAGCTGCAGAAAGACCTCATAGCTGACATTAAAAAGAGGGGGGCCACTGTTGTCACGTACAGCGATAAAGCCCTGGATAAAACAGAGGGGGTAAGCCTGGCGGTGGAGTCGGGCCTGGAACTGGACCACGGGCTGAGAGGGATCCCCTTTATCTACATCTCCCAGATGATAGCTTATTACAGGGCCCGGAACAGGGGGATTAACCCTGACAATCCCGACGGGATTGTGGCATGGGTGAAGCTATAAAAAAATGCCCGGTTTTGGAGGCAGGGTTATGGATAACTTGCACCCTTTAACGGAGATCATAGAAAAACGACGGCAAGGAATTATATCAGGGGTGTGTTCGGTTTGCAGCGCCAATGAACTGGTGATTGAGGCCGCCATGGAAAAAGCGGATGAAGAAGGGCAGCGGGTTTTGATTGAGGCCACGGCAAACC
>JAKOSZ010000080.1 GCA_029776555.1 Bacillota bacterium
AGCCCTCGCAGAGGATTTCAAGCCTGCCGGATACACTTACAGTTTTCAATTCCGTTAAATCGCAGGAGCCGTCTCCCCTTCTCTTCTGAAGCTTTAGCCCCCATGGAACCTTTGTGTCGGTCTGGAGGGTTATTGCCAGGGTCCCCTTTTTCCCCGGCGGAGCCTTGAAGACTTCATACCCTGCGGCCAGGTGGGGCACGCTCTCTTTATACCCGTATATGGGGTAGGATTCCCATGTGTTTTGGGCCGCAATTGCAGAAGGCCTTCCTCCCTCACAGCTGCCTGAAGGGGAGTAATTGAAAGCGGTGAATCGGTCAAAAGCCTTTTTAAAGCCGCCGGGATGATTTAACTCTTTCAACACCATGTCTATAGCCTCCAGGCTGCTTTTGCATCCCGAAGCCAGCGCTTCCCAAATCCTCTTAACTATACTGCACCCTCCATAGTGCTGGGATAAGAATCTGACAAACAAAGCCCCCTGGCATGTGCCTTCATCCAATGGCGCTCCAGGCAGGTTCCCCATCCGGGCAATATACTGGTCACAGTCAAATTCAAAGGGAAAAACCTCTTCTTCATTCCAGATGGCCGTAGCCTCTTTCCACCATTTATCAGCGTTGAAATTGTACGCGTTCTGCACCGCGTGGAACAGTTCATGTGCCGCCGTGGCTTTTATGTACTCGTCCCTGTCCGCCTTAAAACCCTTGGTTTTAGCGTAGTTGTTGTCCATACAGATAAGGCATGTGGCCACCCTGGTTTTTTTCCTGGACCTGCTGGCGTATAACTGGACAGGAAGCGTGACCCCGTACTTGCCATTAAGGTCGAAAACATATATGTGGAAGAACCGGTCATTTAGCTCCCTAAGGGGCCTTCTAAAGCCTCTCGCCTTGCATATGACATTTAAGGCGTTGTCAAAAGCCTCTGCCATAGTTTCAATATAGTCCGGTATTCCGTCGGAGTTTAAGTCCTCCTCCGGCACGGCATTGACCCCGCTGGTGGTATAGTGGAGCTTAAAAAACCCGCCGGGACTGACATATTCACTGTCGAGAGCGGGAACTGCCGACTTAAAATACTCGGCCAGCTTCCCGAGGACTTCCCGGTCCGCCCTTCTCCTTTTGAGATGTATGTACAGCTCTTCCGCGTGACAGGTCACGCATTTTACGGGATTTTCCGAGTAGTATTCCCACGGCAGCATGATTCTTTCAAAAACCGAGTATGCGTAAAGGAGCATTTTCTCCTTTTCGTTTATGGCGCCCCGGCGGTAGGCAAGGTCTGTTTTCTCAATGCTGGACAGGTAGGGCATTTGAGAGCTGACAACCACCTTTTTGGAAACGCTCCCCGCCCTTATTTCCACCTCTGCCGTTTTTGCCGCCCGGAAGCCGTCGTCCTGGAAGCTCAAGCCTCCCGCCGTCCCCTTCATACTGCGGGAGTCATAATCGCATTCAACGCAGGCTGAAAGCGTGACCCCGTTAATGTCCTTTACTGCAGGTTTGAGCGGCACATACCCGGTGGTATTAACCGCCTTCAGGCTGCTTTCAACCTCCACCTGGGCTATATCCCGGACAATAAAATCAATTCCTTTATTGGTGGGAACCTGCTCTATGTAAATCTCCGGGTTTACCACCCCTTTTCCCTTGGGCAATGTATTTACATCCACCGCCAACGTGTAAGGCATATCCAGCATGGTATAAAAGGTGTACCTGCCGCTGCTGTCAGTCAGAGCGGACGCTGCCAGGTCCTGCCTCCTGACCTTTACCCCTTCCTTATGCCCGGCTATAATCCCCGGGTCTTCAAAGGTCATATAAAGGTGTACTCTTACGCCCTTTAAAACCTCTTCCCCTGCATCTCTTCTCCCGTTTGAGTTGGCATCTGCATACACGGTGCCGCTGATCACTTTATACGGGTACCCGATATACACTCCTACATCCCCCCAGACAGTGGTGAATAAAGAAAACTTATCTACCACATTCTATTCACCCTGCTGCCCGGGTGATTCTTAATAGATGCTACAATGGCCGCCGATTCCGGCAATAAGCCGAATCCGGTCCCCTTTAAAATTTAAGTTCTATCTTAAGGCATTGGCGCTTATTCTGTTTAATAGCAGGAAATTAAACGGGATCATGCCGCATGCACTTGTTCTTTACCATACTGTTTAACCTTATAGCCGGCACCTTTGCGCTGACGTACGGCGTAAAGCTTATGAGCGGCGGTCTTGAGCAGATCAACAAAAGGGCAATGGAAAAGGCCATCGCCGTATTTACGCGCAACGTCTTCTCCGCTTTCCTGGTAGGGACTTTTTTAACAGCGGTGGTCCAAAGCAGCACCGCGGTTACAGTTATCACCGTTGGACTGGTCAATTCAGGCTTTATGACGCTGCCCCAGGCAGTGGGGATTATCTACGGAGCCAATATCGGCACTACGGTCACAGCCCAGGTCATGTCCTTTAACCTGGCCCGCTATTCCCTGCCCATTATCTTCTCAGGCCTCATCCTAAAGCTCTTTGCCCGGCGAAAGTCCCTGCAGGGACTGTCATCGGCCGTGTGCGGCTTTGGGCTCTTGTTCCTGGGCCTCAGGATTTTAAACTCAGGCGTTCCCCTCATCAGGGACAACAGGGTAGCGTACGACCTCTTTGCAGCTTACGGCAGGAACCTGGCCGTATGCGTGCTCCTTGGGGCTTTTACCACCATGCTGGTCCACAGCAGCAGCGCCACCGTGGGAATCACCATAGTGCTCTTTAACAACGGGCTCATAAGCTATGAAGCTGCCGTAGCCCTCACCCTGGGCGACAACATAGGCACCTGTATGACGGCCCAGCTGGCCAGTTCGGGGATGAGTACGGCAGCAAGGCGGGCCGCCTGGGCCCACACCCTTTACAACATAATAGGGGTGCTGGCGGTTATGGCCTTTTTCACCCCTTTTAGCCGCTTGGTCCGGTATTTGACCATGGTACTGGGACAGGATGAGTCCAGGCTGGTGGCCAACACCCATACCTTTTTTAACCTGCTCAGCGCGGTAGTTTTTCTGCCCATAACAAAATACTATGTCAGGCTTACTGAATGGCTGATACCGGGAAGGAAATGAATCAGGGCTTTTCAAGAACATAGACAATGAAATTGGGCACCCGGAGTTCATCGTCCAGCTCCAGATACTCCTTCAACCGGTCTGCCGTGACCGTGGGCTCAATTATTTCTTTTACAGCAAAACCGGTCTTAATGAAAAAATTTATATAAGTGGACAGGGTGCGATGAAAGTTGGTGAACCTGACTCCCAGCATCTCCCAGTGCCGTTCCCCTTCGTCAAAGTAATTGTCCAGGACCACATGCAGCTTTTCTCCTTCGGCGTTTCGATGCCACTTTCCGGAGGCAGACCTCATTGGGTGAAGATTAGCGATAATGAACCTGCCTCCCCTCTTTAACACCCGGAACACTTCCCTGGTGTTGGCCTCAAAGTCGGGCAGGTCGCACTGGTTAAGATATGAGACCGCAAGATCAAAGCTCTCGTCTTCCAGGAAGCCTAAGTCCTGCACGTCCTGCACCTTATAGTCATCCCGCCCGGACTTAAGCTCCCGGGCGGCCTCGATCATCAGCTCACACAGGTCCAATCCCAGTACATGGCCGGCCCCCCACTCCGCCAGCATCCTGCAGAAACGGCCTTCGCCGCAGCCGCAGTCCAGGACGTTCAGCCCTTTAACATCTCCGCACGCCTCAAGCATTATCGGATCAAGCAGGCCTTTTCGCACAGCGTTCCTGCCTTCCCTGGTCTCCCTTATCCAGGCGGGCGCAAGGGCGATCCACTCTTTCCTAAGGTCATTCCTGTCCCCCATCTGCAACCATCCTCCCGAAAAAACAGGGGAAGGTTCCGCGCGTTGCGGCCTGCCGTCCCCTGCCTCATCCGTCCTATTTAATGGAATAGACATACCTGATTTCAGTCAACGGTTTCCCAATGTTTATCTCCTTTTTTGCGCCGTCAAAAACATATCCGTATCTCTCGTAAAACTTCCTGGCCCTTTCGTTGGCTTCCAGGACCCACAGGGTAACCGTGCGGTATGACAATTCTTTAAGGCGGCTTATGGCAAAGTCCATCAGCTGTTTGCCGTAGCCCTTGCCCCAGTAACCGGCCAGTAAATAAATAGCGCCGATTTCACCTGCGTGCTCATCCGCGTCGGCATCCCGCAATTTCCCAATCACCAGCATCCCCATGGGCTGTCCGTCCAGGTAGGCTATATAGAACTCATCAGGGCTGGATGGAAAGCTTTTTCTGAACACATCGGCACGTTTTTCAGGCGTAAAATCCTCAAGGAATTCGTCCGGTACAATTCCGTGATACGCTTCCCGCCAGGACATGGCATGGACATAGGCTATGTCTTCCGCCCTGTCCAGGCTTGCTCTGACAATTTCCATGATAGGTTCTCCTCTAACTATGGATTAACCCCGCCCCGTGTTTTGCTCTTCCTCAGCAAAAGGTGTGAAAGCCGTGGGGGCGTCCCTTTTGTCAATAAAATCCTTCACTTCCCTGAGTATTCTTTTTAGGCCCTCGAACTGGAAAACTTCCATGGCTTCCTCATAGGTCATTAAGTAAACAGCTGACAATTCTTCCTCCTGGCAGCTGATTTCCTGGCCTTCAAACTCTGCCGCGAAGTATATTACCCTCTTGATCACGCCTTCTTTTTGGGGAAGGGGATATTCGTCCATGCTTTTAAAGTTGGGAATAATTTTAACCTTCAGCCCGGTTTCTTCGCGGATTTCCCGGAGAGCTGCCTCCTCTTCCGTTTCGCTCCCCTCCATGTGACCCTTTGGAAAGCCGTAATACCCCTCCGCAGATTTGACAATTACGTATAAAATCTTACCATTCTTGCGGGTAAAGACCACTCCGCCGCAGGAAATCTCGTATTCCATTTAACGTTTTTCCAGGTCTCAATTTATTTCCCGGTTAACCTGCCCGGCATCGATAGCGGGCGCCTTATGCGGCTTTAAGGCAGGTCCTGGTCCTTCTTGTACCTGGCCAGGAACTGCCTGGTCCTCTCTTCCTTAGGATTCCCAAACACTTCTTCGGGAGTGCCTTCTTCCACGATCAGCCCGTCATCCATGAAGAGAACCCGGTCTGACACTTCCCGGGCAAAATCCATCTCATGGGTCACTATTATCATCGTGGTGTCTTGCTCTGCCAACCCCTTGATGACCTTCAGCACTTCCCCGGTGAGTTCTGGGTCCAGGGCGGAAGTGGGCTCATCGAAACACAGGATATCCGGGTCCAGGGCCAGGGCCCGGGCAATGGCCACGCGCTGCTGCTGGCCGCCGGATATCATGTGGGGATAGTAGTCCAGCTTATCCAAAAGACCAACCTGGGCAAGCAGCATTTTGCCCCGTTCCTGGATCTCTTCCAGGATGGCCTTTTTATTCTGTTTATAGTCAGGGCGTTCTTTGGCCAGCAGTTCTGCCGCCAGTGTAACATTTTTCAGAACCGTATACTGGGGAAACAGGTTAAAATTCTGAAAAACCAGGCCGAAATGCAGGCGCTTTTTCCTCACTTCACTTTCCCGCTGGGTAGAGGGGTCCTCCGCGTCAAAGATTACCTCGTTATTGACGATAATCTTTCCCCTGTCAGGCCGCTCCAGGAAATTAAGGCAGCGCAGCAATGTAGTCTTTCCGCTTCCGGAAGAACCTATGATTGCGATTACCTCTCCTTCTTCCAGTGAAAAGCTAATGTTTTTCAAAACCTCGATGCTTCCGAAACGCTTCTCTATAGATTTAACTTCCAAAACCGGCAACCGAATCCCCTCCCTTCATGTGCGGAAATAACCCAGTTTCTTTTCACACCAATCAAGCAGCAAGGTTAATACCCCCACAAAGACAAGGAAATAGATGCCCGTGGCAAAGAGGGGCCAGATAAGTCCTTTATTGCTGTACTCTCCGGCCATCATAATGATTTCTTTGTTGGCAATAATGCGGGCAAGAGCCGTATCCTTCACCAGGGTAATAACCTCATTGCCGATTGGAGGAATGATCCGCTTCACTACCTGGAGCAGCGTAACATGGAAAAAGATCTGTCTCTTGGTCATGCCCAGGACCAGACCTGCTTCATACTGGCCCACCGGTATGCTCTCAATGCCGCCCCGATAGATCTCCGAAAGATAACAGGCGTAGTTAATGACAAAGGCAACCACTGAAGCCACAAAACGTCCTGATTCACCACTGGGCCAGGAAAAAGTCAATTCCAGCAGACCCGGCCCGAAATAAATAACGATGAGCTGCAGCATCAGCGGTGTTCCCCGGATTACCCAGACAAAAGTCCGCACCGCCCACCGAAGAGGATAAAAGCGGCTCATGGAACCAAAAGCGACCAGCATCCCCAGGGGGAGTGAGAACAGAAGGGTTAATGCGAAGAGTTTACAATTGAGAACAAAGCTCTCCGTGAGCCGACTAATAATCACAAGAACCTCATCCATTTCCCTATTACCCCAATATAAAAGTAAATATACAAGCGGCGGGACAGAGGATTGCCCTCTGCCCCTGCCCAATTCTTATATATCATAAACTTATTCAGTTCGGCAAGTTTATTCGGCTAAATCCAGTCCGTACTTCTTGGCCAATGCAGCCATGGTGCCGTCTTCAATAAATTCTTCGAAAATCTTGTTCACTTCCTCACAAATGTCAGAGCCCTTGCGGAAGGCAACCCCGTAATTCTCTTCGGCCAGGCGGTCTACAATATCAATATCTGCATAACTGGTGCCCGGCCCCGTCATGGTCTTTGCCAGAGTCAGGTCCAGCACAGCCGCGTCAGCAGTCCCGGCTTTCAATTCCAGCAGGCAATCGGTCTGCAAAGTTTTGGGAACATATTTTGCCTTCTTCAGGTTTTCGTCAGCCTTAATGGTGTCTTCACCGACAGAGCCCTGCTCAGCCACCACAGTCTTGCCTACCAGGGATGCCGTACCGTTATAGGCGGCGCCCTTCTTCATCAGGACCACCTGGGCATTCTTTACGTAAGGCCTGGTGATCTCCATGGTTTCCTGGCGCTCGGGAGTGATTGTCATGCCGTTCCAAATGCAGTCAATGGATTTCGCCTTCAGTTCCACTTCCTTGGTATCCCAGTTGATCACAACAAATTCAGGCTCAACACCGAGCTTCTCACAGGTAAGTATGGCCAGTTCCGTGTCAAAACCGGTAAAAACGCCGTTTTCATCGGTATAATTCATGGGTTCATAGTTGGTG
>JAKOSZ010000081.1 GCA_029776555.1 Bacillota bacterium
AATCCTGTGGATGATGAGGTCAGGGTACCTCCTTATGGGAGCGGTAAAGTGGCAGTAGAATTTGGCTGCCAGGCCAAAGTGGCTCTTGTTTTCGTGGCTGTACTTTGCCTTCTGCAAAGACCTCAGCATCACAGTGCTTATGATCCTTCCTTCCCTTGTCCCCCTTGTCTTCTCAAGGAGCTGCTGGAGGGCTTTCGGGTGTATCTTGCCCATGCCCTTTACGCTGTAACCCATACTGCGTACAAACTTTGCAAAGGCCAGTATTTTTTCCTCATCCGGGTCCTCATGTATCCGGTAGACAAAGGGCGTTTCCGCCCAGTAAAAGTGCTGGGCCACCGTCTCGTTGCAGATGAGCATGAACTCCTCAATAATCCTGTTGGCTATGGTAATCTCGTTTCTTTTGACCTCTACGGGTTTTCCCCTTTCATCCAGGACTACCCTGGTTTCATCAATTTCAAAGTCCAGGGCTCCCCTCTCCATCCGCCTTTGCCTTAAGGTAAGGGCTAGACGCTCCATATCTTTCAGGTCTTCCAGCAGGAAGGCATATTTTTCGGCCAACTCCGGGTCCTCCCCGGTCAGGAGCTTAAATACATTGGCGTAGGTCATCCGCCGGGCAACCCTTATTACGCTCTCCAACATCTGATAACCCTGGACCCTCCCGGCAGGGTCAATGTCCATTATCACGCTGAAGGCCAGCCGGTCAGCTCCCGGGTTTAAGCTGCATATGCCGTTGGACAGCTTCGGGGGAAGCATGGGTATTACCCTGTCCACCAGGTACACGCTGGTACCCCTTTTCAGCGCCTCCCTGTCCAGGGGTGAACCTTCGGGGACATAATAGCTCACATCGGCAATGTGCACCCCCAGCCTGTATCCCCCGCCGGGAAGTCTTTCAATGGAAACCGCGTCGTCCAAATCCCTGGCGTCTTCGCTGTCTATAGTAATTGTCCGTATGTCTCGCAAGTCCGCCCTGCCCTTTAACAGCTCAGGACCGACCTCATCGGGTATGGCTGCGGCCTGCTTCAGCACTTCCCCGGGAAATTCTTCATTCAAGTCGTAAGCCTTCAATATTGACAAAACATCTACCCCGGGCTGGCCCTTGTCCCCTAATATCTCTGCAATGCGCCCCTCGGCGTTTCTCCTCTTTCCGGGCCACTGGAGGATTTCCGCTACTACCTTCTGACCCTGCCTTGCCCCGTTAAACTCGTCCCCGGGTATGAAAATATCCCCGGATATCCTTCGGTCATCGGGCACCACAAAGCCAAAGTTTCTGTTCTTTTCAAAGGTCCCCACCACTGTCCTGTTGGCGCGTTTTAATACCTTGACCACTTCTCCCTCGGGGCTCTTCTTCCCGGCCCCCCTTTTCATGATCCGGGCCAGGACCCTGTCGTTGTGCATTGCGCCGTTTAAGCCGTCGGCCGGAATAAAGACATCGGGGGATGCCCCGCCATCCGGGAGGACAAAGCCGTAGCCCAGCTCATGCCCCTGAAACCTTCCCGCGATCAGGTTCATCTTCTCAGGCGCCAAATACCTGTTCCTGTGGGTTTTAAATATCTTCCCTTCCTCTTCCAGCTCCTCCAGGACTTTTCTGAAAAGGTCCAGGTCTTCTTTGGGTACGCAAAGCACCGCCGCCAGCTCCTGGAAAAGCATAGGCCTGTAAGCCTCTTCCCTCATAAAGTCCAGGATGCGCTGCTTCCTCCGTTCCATCAAATTTTCCTTTAAGCCATCCAACCCTTCTATTTCTATTCCTCCCATCTGGGACAGGGGGACAGGTCCCTCGTCCCACTTTTCTATATTTTTCCTGCGGCGCTGGATCCTCCTTGCCGCTCCTGACGACGCAAAACGGCAGAATAGCGTCGTCTAATGCCTAACGTCGACCTGCACGGCAAAAAACTTCCATACCTGGACCTGCCTGTTTCTTACCAGGACATTTCCCGCCTTTGCGCCTTACCGACAAAAGGCCAAACCGCCCACCGGGAATATCTATTTCAAAAGGCACTACTCCAGTTATTATTGCTTAAGCAGGCTTTCATTATAAAAATCTATAAAAAAAGACTGTGGGTTACACAGTCTCCCGGACGTCTTTTCTCTTAAACCAGTCTTGGTATAAGCACGTAAAGCGCCAATGAGGTAACCAGGAAGGCAATTGCCGCGAAAGAAGTATACTTTCCTAAGAGGGCGTCAATGGTGCGGCCCTTGTGCTTCCCAAAGAAGGTTTCCGCTCCCCCGGCAATGGTGCCTGACAGCCCCGTGGTCTTGCCCGACTGAAGCAGGACTATTACTATCAGGGATACGGCAAAGATTATGTGCACTGCGTTGAGGATATATCTCAATATTACCAACTGTAACACCTCCACCGAATATGACGGATAATATTCTAACATATGCGCTGACAAAAAACAAGCCGCAGAAGAAATGCGGCCTGTTTTGCCAACAAACTGCCCTCTTTGGCCTGTTTCCGGCTAAAGGGCCCTCTTTGTATTAAACTACTTGTTTTTCAGGTTAAACCACGCATTGAGTCCGGGGTATACGGCCATGTCTCCCAGCTCTTCCTCTATGCGCAGCAGCTGGTTGTATTTGGCCACCCTGTCAGTCCTGGAGGGAGCGCCGGTCTTAATCTGGCCTGAATTGGTCGCCACGGCTATGTCGGCAATGGTGGTGTCCTCGGTCTCACCGGACCTGTGAGAGGTTACCGCCGTATATCCGGCCCTGTTGGCCATCTCTATGGCTTCAAGGGTTTCGGTGAGGGTCCCGATCTGGTTTACCTTTATAAGTATGGAGTTGGCCACACCCAGCTCAATCCCCTTCTTCAGCCTTTCGGTGTTGGTGACAAAGAGGTCGTCTCCCACCAGCTGTATCTTTTTACCCAGCCCCTGGGTGAGCATTTTCCAGCCTTCCCAGTCTTCCTCGGCTACGCCGTCCTCCAGCGAAATAATGGGGTACTTCTCGGCAAGGCTTGCCCAGAAGTCTACCATCTCTTCCCTGGTCTTTCTTATCCCGGTTTTCCAGAAGAGGTAACTGCCATCCTCCTGGTACATCTCGGTAGCAGCCGCGTCAATGGCCAGTCTGAAATCCTTCCCCGGCTCATACCCGGCCTTTTCTACCGCTTCCAGTATGACCTTTATTGCCTCCTCGTCAGCTTTGAGGTTGGGGGCAAAACCGCCCTCATCGCCCACAGCCGTGCTGTAACCCTTGCCGCTTAAAACTTTTTTCAGGTTGTGGAAGACCTCGGCGCACATCCTCAGGGCGTTGGCAAAGCTGTCGGCGCCTACGGGCATAATCATGAATTCCTGGATGTTGACGCTGTTATCGGCGTGCTTCCCGCCATTGATAATGTTCATCATGGGGACGGGAAGGGTCTTGGCGTTTACGCCTCCTATATACTGGTACAGGCTGAGCCCAACCGCTTCCGCGGCAGCCTTGGCCACCGCCAGTGAAACGCCCAGTATGGCGTTGGCGCCCAGTTTTGCCTTGTTGGGCGTCCCGTCAAGTTCAATCATGCGCCGGTCGATTGCCACCTGGTCAAAGGCGTTCAACCCTTCCAGTTCAGGGGCAATAATGCTGTTCACATTGTCAACGGCTTTCAAAACGCCTTTCCCCAGGTACCTCTTCTTATCACCGTCCCGAAGCTCAATGGCCTCAAAAGCCCCTGTTGAAGCACCTGACGGTACGGCTGCTCTTCCTGCGAAACCGCCTTCCAGCATAACCTCGACCTCAACGGTGGGGTTACCCCTGGAGTCAAGTATTTCCCGGGCAAATACGCTTTCAATGCTAAGATATTGCTTCATCTGAAACTACCTCCTGCTGGCAGAATAATGTCATATATAGAATACCCTACGAACAAAAAAATGTAAATAAGCTTGCCATTCTTTATCAATATTGAATTCCGGACTTATACTGCTCCAACATGGGCAGAAATATCCTGTAGTATATGGCCACTGCTATCAAAAGCATGCAAATAATGCCTATTATGAGCATTATTATGGCTTCTTTGTTTGACTTCCTCATGGCACCCTACCCCACTTTTATTTTTGGCAAATACCAGTATAGCTTATCCATGGCAAAAGTCAAAAAAAAGCGCAGCTGCGGTGGAAAGCTGCGCCTTATAGGGTTTATTTATACCGGCAATGTATTTTGTTGCTGATTTTCTCCTGTTTCACTTTCCAGGCCTTTAGGAGGATACAGCACAATTCTGTCTCCTTCCAGCTCAACCTTTATCTTGTTATGCCCTCTTAGGCCAAGGGCGTCAATGTACTCTCTCGGTATCTGCACCCTGCCCACCTTATCAAGGACCGCCAGTTCCTCGTGGGTTTCCTCGTACATGTTCCCTATCCCGTTGCCCAGTTCAGCCAGCTCTTCGGCATAGGACTTTCTCCTTATGAATTCGCTGCTGGTTCTGCCGTCCCGGATTGCCACCACACGGTCCACCTTCTTGGACAGCTGGCGGTCGTGGGTGACTATCACTATGGTTACGCCCAGGGTCCGGTTAAACTCGCGGAATATGTCCAAAATCTGATTTGATGTCTTTGTGTCCACAGAACCCGTAGGCTCGTCGGCCAGCAACAGCTTGGGGTTGTTGGCCAGGGCCAGAGCGATGGCTACCCTTTGCTGTTCACCGCCCGACAGCTCGCTTAACTTGTTGTTTCTCCTGTTGAGCAGCCCTACCATGTCCAAAAGCTCCAGTGCCTTATCCCTTCTGGCTTTTCCGGTCAGTATCATGGGCAACTCCACGTTCTCCCTGGCGGTAAGGTACGGCAAAAGGTTCCTGGCGTTGTTCTGCCAGACGAAGCCCACCGTCTCACGCTTGTACTTTATCATCTGCTTGTCGCTCATCTTGAGGAGGTCCTTGCCATCCACAAAGAGTCTCCCTGCGGAAGGACGGTCCAGTCCGCCCAGCATGTTCAGAAGCGTTGACTTACCGCTTCCGCTGTTTCCGATGATGGCCATGACTTCCCCTCTTTCCACTGTCAGGTCCAACCCCTGGAGGGCCACCACTTCAATGTCGACAGTCTTATAAATCTTTACCAGGTTCTCGCACAGGATCATTTCCTTCCCGGTCTCTACGGTCTCCACGGTCTCCACGGTTTCCACATCTTTCTTTTCTTCATCTTTCATCGACAATCTCACCATCCTCCAATGTGTATACGTGGTCCGCCACTTCCATCATGCTGGGGTCGTGAGTCGTCATAACCACGGTAAGGCCTTCTTTTTCCACCAGGCTCTTGAAAAGCTTTACCACCTGGAGCCCCATCATGGTATCCAGTTCCGCCGTAGGCTCATCGGCGAAGACCACTTTTGGTTTGTGTGCAATTGCCCTGGCAATGGCTACCCTCTGCTGTTCACCGCCTGACAGCTCATGGGGCCTGTGGTGCATTCTCTTTCCAAGCCCCACCAGGCTCAGGCATTCCTCCGCCCTTCTTTTTCTCGTCTTAGGGTCAAATCCGGCAACCCTCAGGGCGAATTCCACATTTTCATAGGCGGACATTATATATATGAGCGCCACCGACTGGAACACAAACCCCATATTTACACGCCTGAGCTCGTCAGCTTTTGCGGCGGTCATCCCGGTAATTTCTTTCCCGTCAAAGAAGATTCTTCCGTTGGTCGGCTTGTCGAGTGCGCCAATGAGGTTTATAAGGGTGGTCTTCCCTGAACCTGAACGCCCTCTTAATACGGTAAGTGTCCTGGGCTCTACGTTAATGCTGATACCTTTAAGAACGCGTATTGTCTGCCTTCCGGACTGGAAATCCCGGGTAACATTTTCCGTTCTAATAATAGGTTCCATATTAATCCTCTCCTAACTTGACTGCCTGGTCTATCTTTATCCGTGCTATTATCCTGCCCAATACCAGGAAGCCAGTCACAAGCATTACGGTTATAACCAGATATATCTTTGCATAATCCGCTCTGCTGGCCATAACTTCAAACGGCAGGACCTGTTCCGTGGAGCTGTATACCAAACTCAGCAAAGGTACAAACAGATCGCTGGTGATGCCGCCTACTATAATGCCCATAATGATCGCTGTGCCGGATATTAACACCTGTTCGCACAGGATAAGCCCAATTACTTTCTGAAGCGTCATTCCCATGGCGCGGAAAATACCAAACTGCAAGACCCTCATCTTTATGGACAGTATCCAGAATATGAGGAATCCAATGGTGGCAATCAGCATGGAAATTATGAATCCCAGGGTAAGAGAGCCGTTGGTTCCCTGCAGCATGGGATCATTTTTAAGCTTGATTATCTCCTGGTTTGTATACTCCAGCTTCTGAAGCCTGAACTTGTTCTCCCTTATGGCGTCGTCAATGGTCTTGTCTAAGGCCCCATCCTCTTTCATGTACCATATCTCATAGGGCTCTATAGGCGCAACATTATGGATGTAATTGAGATTTGCCACCAGCAGGTTCTGGGGTCTCGGCTTTTCAGCGGTAGATGAACCGGTCGTACTTGTTGGGGGCTGTACATAGGGGATGTAACCCGGCCAGTAGTCCACAATGCCGTATACGACAAACTCAATGTAGCCTTCCATCCAGCTTACGCCCAGGGTGTCGCCAACCTGGATCTTAAAGTTTTTAGCCATATCCGAGGAGATCAGGCACGCCCTCTGGTTGGACAACATCAGGTTGATATAGTTGTGCCAGTGGTAAGGCTTGAGCAGGTCATCCCTGAACCAGGCTATATGGGCGAATTCTTCGGGGATTATCCCTAAAACCTGTATGTCATATATCCAGCTAGTCCCGTAGTAGGCCTTTACCCCTGTCTTGTTCAATACCTTGGTAGCCTTTTCCACGCCGGGAAGTCTGACAAACTCGTCGTAAGGAGGTTCAATGTATACAAGGGGTATTTCCGTTTCTTCCTGCCCCGACGAACCCAAACCGCCCATCATCATTCCGGCCGAGCCTGAGGACGAAGACTGGGCGCCCCCTCTTGCTACGGGCCATTCGCTGAGGAGGACCACGTCTGCCCCATTTTCATACTTAATCCTGTCTTCCGCGTTCCTGTTTACGGTCCGCGCCGCATTGGCGCTGAAAATACCCGTTGATAGCGCCAAAACTATGAACAGCATCAAAAACTGCTCCTGACCTCCGGATCTCCCCACCTGTACGAAGGAGGCGTAAAGCACCGGGCTCCATATTTTTCTGCCCAGCCAGAACACCAGCCTCACTATATACGGGTATATCCTTAAGAACAGCAGC
>JAKOSZ010000082.1 GCA_029776555.1 Bacillota bacterium
GGGGTGGCGAAGGTTGGTGCTCGCTTCAAAGGTTCGCTTGAGGCAGGTTTTACAGCTCAGCTCAGGCTTTCGATTGGCCTTCCCGGCAGAGCTTACCTCCATGTTCGCGCTGCCGGCGGCGGACGTCCATGTCCGCCGGGCTATCTCAAGCCCTCGCTTCGCTGAACCTGCAAGCTCAAGCTGCACAATTCCGCTCGCCCCAACCTTGCGCCACCCCTGCGTGAACCGCACGGGATCTAAATGTCGACCTATTTGGCCAATTTTTCTCCATGGTCAGAGGCCGGCTGCCGACGTCCATATCGGCAGGGTCGTCTTCGGCCTTCGCTCCGCCGTGAACTTTTTGACTTCGCTTTACAAGTCGCTCTCGCCCACAGCAAATCGCTGCTTCCGTGGAAAGGTAGCAGGGGCTAAGTGAGAAAGCTAATAGCTATGAGAGGGGCATTTGTGTCCGTCGGGGCATTTTGTGCCCTTGCTTCGCTGAACCTGTAGGCTCAAGCTGCACATTTCGCTCGCGGCAACCTTGCGCCACCCCTGCGGGGCATGAAACGGAGGCTAAGTTTTGCTCATTTCACAGGTTTTGGGTCAGCAAAGCCGGCAACTGGCGTCCATGTCGGCAGGGTCGTCTTCGGCCTTCGCTTTGCCGTGAACTTTTTGACTTCGCTTCACAAGTCGCTCTCGCCCACAGCAAATCGCTGCTACCATAGAACGGTAGCGGGTGCTAAGTAGAGGTGTTATCATCCGTTTTTGTGCCGGTAGAGTCCGGCATAGGGGAAATCGTGCCATCCTATTGCCATGCCACACCATTGACAGTTACCATATCTAAGGCTATAATTGTCGTATTCGGTGGAGGGATGGTCAGCATGTTCAAGAGATTAAAACGAGATATTAACGCCGTTTTTGAGCGGGACCCGGCCGCGAAGAGTGTGCTGGAGGTAATTTTGTGCTACCCGGGTTTCCATGCTCTTATTTTACACCGTATAGCCCATTTCCTGTACAAGAGGGGCCTTGTTGTTTTACCCCGCCTGATCTCTCATTTTGCACGGCTGGTAACCGGCATTGAAATTCATCCCGGAGCGGTAATAGGTGAAGGAGTTTTTATCGATCACGGTATGGGCGTGGTTATCGGCGAGACTGCTGAAATTGGGAATAATGTAACTATTTATCAGGGGGTTACCCTGGGTGGCACCGGAAAGGAGAAGGGTAAGCGGCATCCTACGGTGCGGGATAATGTTGTAATAGGAACAGGGGCACAGGTCCTGGGAGCGATTGAAATCGGTGAAGGAAGTCGTATAGGTGCCGGTTCTGTAGTCTTGCAGCACGTGCCGCCAGGTGCGACCGTGGTGGGCATTCCAGGAAGGGTTGTGCTGCATCACGGCAAAAAGATTACTCCGGTGAACCTTAACCATGTGGACCTCCCGGACCCTGTAGCACAAATGTTGAATTGCTTGCAGAACCAGATTGATGATTTACGTATGCAACTGGAAAACCTGGGATGTTACCGGGGGCAAGGAGAGGAGGAGACCAGTGATCAAGCTGTATAATACTCTAAGCCGGAAAAAGGAGCCTCTGAAACCGGTGAAAGAGGGGAAAATAGGGATTTATGCCTGCGGACCCACTGTCTATGATTATTTCCATATCGGTAATGCCAGAGTTTTTATTATCTTTGATGTTCTGCGCCGTTATCTGGCTTATCGCGGTTATGATGTTACCTTTGTCCAAAACTATACTGATGTTGATGATAAAATGATTAATAAGGCCGCCGAGCTAAAAATCTCCGTCGATGGAGTAGCCGAGCGCTTTATTTCTGCTTACGAAGAAGATACTGCTGCACTCGGCATTTTACCGGCCGACTACCATCCCAGGGCTACCAGGCATATTCCCCAGATTATAGCGCTGATTCAAAGGCTGATTGATAAGAAAATGGCTTATGAAGTGGAAGGCGATGTTTACTTCCACGTGGAAGCCTTTCCCGGTTATGGCAAGCTTTCCGGACAGAACCTGGAAGAGATTATGTCCGGTGCCAGGGTGGAAATCGATGAAAGAAAAAAGCACCCCATGGATTTTGCCCTCTGGAAGAAGGAAAAGCCGGGTGAACCTTCCTGGGAGAGCCCCTGGGGCAGGGGAAGGCCTGGATGGCATATTGAATGTTCAGCCATGTCCATGCATTACCTGGGGGAGACTCTGGATATTCATGGCGGAGGGCAGGACCTTATTTTCCCTCACCATGAGAATGAGATTGCCCAGAGCGAAGGGGCAACAGGCAAACCTTTTTCGCGGCACTGGATGCATGTAGGCTATTTAAATATCGACCGGGAAAAGATGTCGAAAAGCCTGGGTAACGTTCTTACGGTAAGGCAGCTGAGGGAGACGGTCGATCCCATGGTGATACGGTTTTTCATGCTATCCGCCCATTACCGCACACCCATTAATTTCTCCCGTGAATCCCTGGAGCAGGCTTCCAAAGCTCTGGAAAGGCTGAATATGACAGTATACAATCTTAAGGAACGCCTGGACAAAGTTCAAGAGGGCCTTCCTGATGATAAGGAAAAAGAGCTGCTCGGTTTTCTCCAGAGCAGCAGGGAAAAATTTATTGAAGCCATGGATGATGATTTTAATACCGCCGGAGCAATCGCCGTTTTATTTGAACTGGCCAGGGAGGTTAACATTTACCTTAACCGGCCCGAGGGGCAGAAGGCAAATATCCTGGGGCCAGTGTTGGACTTTTATCGTGAAATTAACGACATTTTTGGTTTCATTAAAGAGCAGGGCCCCGGCGGATTGGAGGCCGAGGTAGAAGCCCTGATTGCTCAGAGGGAAGAAGCCCGGGCCCGTAAAGACTGGGCCATGGCCGATGCTATACGCGATCGGCTGAAAGACCGGGGGATCATCCTGGAAGACACTCCGCAGGGTGTCAGATGGAGGATGGCTTCGGGGAAGGACGGCTGATAGAAAGACTGGGGAATAAAAGATTGCGCTAAAAAAGGTGGTCATTTGTCATATATGCCCGGCAAAAAGCATAAAAACAGAAAAGGGCCGCTGATTGAAGCCAAGGCTATATTACAGACAGAAAAGGCCGAGCACGAGATGATCTGGGGGCGCCGGCCGGTCCTGGAGGCGCTGGAGGGCGGCCTGTCCCTGATAAAAATTCTTATCTATGAAGGTGCCAGGGGGACCATAGTGAACGACATCATCCAGAAAGCAGGGCAAAGCGGTGTCCCTGTGGAGCGGGCCAAGCGGGGGGAACTGGAAGAACTGGCAGGCCGAAACCACCAGGGGGTTGTTGCTTTTACTGTCCCCTATACTTTTCTTTCAGTAGAAGAACTCCTGCAGAATGCGCGAAGCAGCCAGAAAAAGCCTTTTTTCATCATGCTGGATCATATCCAGGACCCCAACAATTTTGGTTCCCTTGTACGCACAGCCTGTGCAGCCGGAGTAGACGGAATTATTATTCCGCGTGACAGAGCTTGCGGAGTTACTCCTTCCGTTTTTAAAAGCTCAGCCGGTGCCCTGGCGTATGTTCCGGTGGCCCGTGCTGTTAATCTGGCCCGTGAGATGGAGTTCTTGAAGAAAGAAGGCCTCTGGTTGATGGGGGCGGATATGTCGGGAGAGACCCCCTTTTTTAAGGCGGACTTTACTCTTCCACTGCTTTTGGTGTTGGGCAGCGAGGGTAAAGGGTTGTCGAGATTGCTACGGGAAAAATGTGATTTTTTACTGCGTATTCCCATGCAGGGCGCCGTCTCTTCATTAAACGTGGCCGTGGCAGGAGGGATAATTATCTATGAGGTTTTTCGCCAGCGGGCTCTAAAGAAATAACCTGTCCTCGGAGAGTATAAAGATGTCTTTGCTGATTGTCGACGGCTATAATATCATCAATAACTGGCCGGAGTTTGAAGAGCTGCGCGAGGATAAAATGGAGATCGCCAGGATAAAGCTGGCCGAAATGCTGGAAGAATTTGTCCCGCTGCTCTGGTCCAGGATTATTATTGTTTATGATGCTTACCGCGTAAAAGGGAAAAGACCTTCCTGCGAATATTTTAAGGGGTTGGAAGTTATTTATACGGGGGAAGGTGAAACGGCGGATGTTTTTATTGAACGTTTGGTGGTAAACCTGGATGGAATCGTTGATGATATTGAGGTCGCCTCCTCCGATAACCTGCAGCAGCACCTTGTTTTGTGGAAAGGCGGCCGGAGACTTTCAGCGCGGGAGTTGCGGGAACGCCTGCGGGAGTGTCGTGCAGAAATAATGAAGAGCCGCCCTTCTTTCACCAGGAACAACCTGGATGAGAGGCTCTCCGAAAAAGTAAAAGAAGTTCTGGAAAAATGGCGCCGCCAGTAATTGTGGGTGCCACCAAAGTAGCCAAGTGAGGTACCTTTACTTTCGATTTGCAAGATTAGGCTGTCAATAACTTGAGAAAATGTCACCTGAATTGTCCTAAAAAGGCAGTTAATTATCTTGAGAAAATGTCACCTAAATAAATTAAAAAAAGACGACCTTTAGCGCACTTATTCTACTTCAGAAGCAGCCGCCCTTGACATGGGGCCCCTGGTGTCCGTGTTTCATAGGGCCGGCCAGGGGCCGGCTGCAGCTAAATCTTCCACGGCCCCTACCTGAGGCAGGCTAACACGGCCCCCTTTCCCCATGTCAAGGGTCTTCGATAAACGGCTGCCTTTCGGTTACTTGTTTAAAGCAAACTTTTTGTACTTACCGAGAAAAATTTCCTGAAGCATCTCTAAAATTTCCTGGTCACTTTCCTCAAATGTAAGCCGTGGAAAATGTACATGTCCGTATTTATAATAGTGTGTGTCTGATGGTGCAGTATATGTTCTAGGTTTAAGCTCTCTCTGAGGGACACCTTTTTTGGGCTTAATAAACGGTATAGCTTCATAAAATCTGTTATTGTATTCGACCCGTACACCGGATATACTATTAATGCATACTGTGATTTGCGTACTGGTCGGAATTGGCGGCTGATTCTCCTCGGTAATAACTTTAAAATGCTTACCGTAAAAAGAGAAAACGCCGCCAGCATCGACCTTTCTTTTTTGCTTGACGCAAAGCACAGCATCAATATCGATGTTATCAAGTGGACGGAAAGCGGACTGTGCCTTATCGGGTTCTACGGCAAAAAGCCTATTGAACTCGGTGATATACTCTTTTAAGAACTCGTTTGCGCGGTCTAAATCGCTTATGCCGGCGATTTGAAACTCCACCGGAAGCCTGGATTGGAGTGTTTCCCAGAGTCGTTCAATTCGCCCTTTAGCTTGAGGAGAACGTGCCTGAATAATCGTTACGCCAAGCTCCTTCATCGCTCTGCCGAACTGGGTATCATGGCACACTTTGCCTTCCAGTTGTTCCTCAATCGTTAACTTGCCGGCTTTAGTGGATATAAAGATCGCGTGTCTATCTGAATAAATACTTACAGGGATACCGTAGTTAAAAAGAACCTGGCGGGTCGTCTCAAAATACCCCTGTAAGCATTCGTTCTTGGTCATGTACAGACCCATGATTTTGCCTGTAGCATCGTCTATAGCCCCATGTAGGGCGTATTTCTTTCGGTCCCCGAACCACTCAAAAGGAGAGGCATCCATTTGAATCAAGAGCCCTTCCTGAGGCTTTCTAGTACGCCTGCGGTGCGGTTTGAATCTTCTTCGTTTCTTGGGGCTTTGAATATTAGCTTCCGTCAAAACTCTATGCAGCAGGGAGTAGCTTACTGTAATTGACTCATTCCTTTCCAAAAGCTCCTGAAAATGCTTAAAATTGGCGTTTCTATACTTATCGGACATCTTAAGATCTACAATTCTTTTTTTCAAACTATCCGTAATTGCATGTGCAGGACGGCGACCTTGGTTCTTGTGAATTAATGCAGCGGGTCCGTTTTCCTTCACTCCTTTTCTCAATCGAATTACCTGACGATTACTCAGGTTTAAGGCCGTTGCTGCTTCTTTTACGGAAATAGCGCCTTCTAGACTCTTTTGAATCACAACATACCGATTAATCTGTTTCTGTGACATTAGCACCTTACCTTCCATAGTGACATTTTACCCAGATAATTAACAAGGTGACATTATCACAGAATAAACACA
>JAKOSZ010000083.1 GCA_029776555.1 Bacillota bacterium
CCGTCCTGGTCATTTCCATCATTCTTAAGTACAAATCATCGGTCAGTTTCCAGCGGTTGTCCAAAAAGCCCGTGCCTCCCACCGCTGCTTTTACTATCAGGATTTTCCGTCCGGGGGCAAGTCTTCCGCTTTCCAGGTATTTTCTCGCAAAGGACAGGGAAAAGTCCCCCACGATGAAATTCCCCCAGATGCGCTCCTGGGCCTTGCTGATTGAAAAATCATTATTCAGATAGTATATCCTGTCATTGGTTTCGTAAGGACGTTCCGCGTCCCCCAGCCCGCAGCCTTCGCTGTTGGACTGGCCTGCCTGGATAATGATTTCGAATTCCTCCTTGCAAAAATCCCTTAGCATAAACGCGTCCTCCTTGTTTTTTCAGAGTATTTTGGCAAACGTATCATAACAGATTCAAAATCCATGGTTCCAATAACTATATAAACAAAAATTATTTACTGTCTCTTCAGGCCCCAAAAAACAGTATGGGGATAAGAATAACCGTCGGCCGGCCGGCAGCTGCAATTTGTACCACGCCCCGGTTGACGGCCTGGACCGATGAACCGGCCCTCAGCTTTACAGTAAAGGTACAGGAAGCATCGGTTATGCCCGAATAGTGGGGCAGGTATAAGTGCCTTGTCCCCTCCATAAGCTCGAAACCTTCAGGCAGCATATAGGTCACATCCATGTGCCGAGGCTCAGGCATCTTGTTACGTATGGAGATATGAATTACAGCTTCCTGTCCCGGGCTGATATTCACGCCGCTGGCATAGCTGACCTCTACCTGACTGTGTATAAAATCATATTTTATTGCGCCGTCCATTTTTAGAAGCTTTTCCCGGTGCCGCTCACCGGCCGTCAGTCTTTCCACCGACAGCTCCGAAAGGTCGGTTTCGCCTTCGCTAATACAAACCGGCGCCCTGTGGGCAGCCAGAACCTGTGAGGTCATGTTGATGACCCGGTTGGTCAGGTCGGTACAGGTAGATGGTATTCCATAATAGGATCCCCTGTCAATGGCCACGGAGACAATTTCGTCCCCTACGTACTGCTTCCAGTCCCCGGGAAGGGCCCCAGCCCCGTTGATGATGCCAAGGATTGAGCCAAGGGTGGCCCCGGTGCAGTCGGTATCATCGCCGCAGCTCACTGCCGTCAGCAGGGATTTTTTAAAGTCCCCCTCGCCGTAAAGCCATCCGATTATGACAAAAGCGATATTGGCAGGAGCCTGGAACCAGCCCAGGTCCGCCGAATCATCCAGTACCAGCTGCCGGGTTTCCTTCCAGTCCAGGCCCCTTTTATAGCCGTCCAGCGCTATTTTTATGCTCCTGGCAACCCGGCAGTCCTCCGGGATATAGGAAAGGCCTATCTTGATCAGGGTATCCCGGTCAGACACCACAAAGGCCGCGCTTTCAACCGCCGCTGTAAAGAATTCGGCATAGGTGCCTTCCCCGGTGCCGTGGTCTACACAGGCGTCATACCAGGCGTACTTCACGGCTATATCCGGGCAGCCCGGTGCGCAGCAGGCCCAGATCTCCGAACGGATCCAGGCGCCGTTGGAATGCCTCCACACGTTTTCATGGTTCCCGGACAGGGGCGGAGGCAAGCCGGCCTTCATATTGCTCTTGCCAATGCCGTACTCGTTCCAGTGGGGCGGAATATAGCTTATCCAGTACTCTCCCAGCACATGCTCATTGACGCCCAAGGGCCCGTAGTCCTCCATGGCCTTCAGCCATACCAGCTGCAAGTCCAGGTCATCATTGGGCAGGGGCCTGCCCGGCGAAGAGTTAAAGCCGGTCACGTTAAGGAGTTCCCTCCTGCCCTCATAGGGGGTTCCCAGGGTGCCCCCGATGCTCTTGCCCACCCAGCAGCCATAAACCTTGTCATAGAAGCTCTGGCGGTTAATACGCAGCATGTTTACACCTCCAGACCAGTTATTTATTCCTTGTCTCCTTTTGTACCCGGCAGATGCCAGGCTCATTTATAATAAAGCAGCTTAACAGGGCCCAGCAGCCCCGAGGGCTCCTGGGGCATGGCCCTGTCCAGCCAGTTTTGTCCCAGTTTCTTTGCCAGTGTGTTTGTCACATGTACTTTTAAAGTGTTCCAGCCCGGCTTTACAAGCCCTGTCAGCTCCAGGACATAAGGCGGGCATATGCGGACTCCTGTCCTTCGGCCGTTTAAAAAGACTTCAGCGATCTCATAGACTTCCCCCAGGTCGATGAAAACCCTGCAATCTTTAAGGTCCGCAGCATCTGCCTCAAAGCCGGTTTCATAGCAGATGGTCCCTGAAAAAGCGGGAAGATGGCCCGGCCCGGACATATTGAAAAGGCCCTGGCTTACCGTGTAGGCCTTAAATACCGGGTACTCTTCGGCTGCGGCCAGGCTTATCTTCCAGAGGCCCTTAAGCGGCAGCGGGTAAGCTTCAGCTTCCTCATACCTCATGGCTTTTTCGTGGGAAACTGCCTCCTCCTCGGTACAGGACAGCAAGAATGCCGACTCAAAAGGGCCAAGCTTCAGCCTGACATGGGTACGGCCCTGTTCCCGTCGGCAGTCGGCCCTGTAAACCCTGTCTTCCATGGCGTCGTAGAGGAGGAAACTGCCCTCTCCCCTTAAGACAACGGTGGTATCCACGTCCCTGGCAAGGCTCTCGTTGGTAAAGAAGTAAATTTCCCTTCCCCCGTTCCTGTAGTGATAATACCTCAGCCAGTCTGCCGCGTCCGCCAGCCTGATGTCGGCAAGCCCCAGCTCGTCAAGCCTTCCGACCAACTCCTCGTAACCGAAGACCTTGCAAAAGGGGGAGGCCTTCAGTTTGTCCAGGAGCCCGGCAGATCTTCCATCATCGAAGTAGCTCCGCTCTGGAAAGTCGTCCGTGAATATGACATAAACCCTGTTCTCAACCAGTTCAGGGAGTTTTTCAATAAAGTGAAAGGGAAGATAGCGGCAGCGGGGTATTATGAGGGCGGCGTAGCTCTCACCGTTCACCTTGAGGGCGCCCCCGGAAAGGCTTGTGACGGCAGCTTCTGAAAAAACGTCCATGGGAAGGACATCGCAGTCAATCTGCCTTTGCATCAGCGCCTTTACCGCCTTTTCAAAGGGTTGGGCCTCTCCGCCCCATTCGGCCTCGGCATGGTAGAGCACAGCCGCCGGCGCTGTATGGGTGCCGCCGGAGAGCAGATGGCAGACCCGGTTGGCATAGGCCGACCAGGTGGAGAAATACCTCCACTGGGGGTTATGCCCCCGGGCAAAGAAGTGGGGAGGGCAGTCATGGTCCGGATACCTGGGCGAGAAGGCGTGAGGGATTATGAAATTGACTCCCCGGACGCATATGTGGTCGGTCAGCCATTTCATGAGTTTCAGGCCCTCCTGCCAGCCATAGGCCCCAAAGACCTCGCAGGCGGTAGTCCCCTTTTTCCCGGGATCAATGTGGGCTGCCGAACTGGCCATTTTTGTTATGCCCCAGTAAAAGAAATCCGCCTGCAGGTAGCCGAAGGGAGTGGTAAACCTGCCGGAACTGTATTCGGGCCACACCTGGTAAACTATGTCCAGGCCTGAGTAATCCTGCCCCTTCATGGCCCTGTAGAAATGCCCTGCCCCGTATCCCAGCCTGGCGTGGGCCCCGTTGTCCTCCACCACATGTCCTATCAGCCTGACCTTGTGCTCCCTGCACCAGTTTCCGATCTGCATGGTGAAATTTTCGGCAAAGAGCCGGCTCACCGTATCCATGTAAATATACCTGGCCTCGGCGGTGACTTGGCCGCCGTCATACCAAAGGCAGGGCAGATAAAGGGAAAAATCATCCCTGATGCCGCCGGGGACATTCCCGGGCCCTTGGGCCTTCTTTTTTAAAATCTCTTCCTTCCACCGGCGGGACAAGTGGTTCAGCAGGTTCCTGGAATAAGGGAGAACCATTGGAGTTTTCCCTATGATGCCTTCATAGGTGGGGGCGTTTCCAAAGCGGGGTTCATCGGTGAAAAAACCGGCAATGGTTCTCCCGAATTCATGAGCATAGCGCCTGTAGTGCTCTTCATGCACGGCCTCAATAAAGGCCCTGACGGCCTCGGCTTCCAGGGGGTTTACATAGTCCCTTGTCCAGTCCTCCCCGCCCTGCCTGGTGCACACC
>JAKOSZ010000084.1 GCA_029776555.1 Bacillota bacterium
AATTGCATTATGCTCAGGGTTTCCCCCCGGCTGTTCTCCTCTATCCCTGCGCTTGAAAGAATTTCCCTTAATTCATCCTTTCCCTTTTTCACAAGCCCCGAATTGTGCAGGGCATTTAGCAGGGTTTTTCTCCTCTGGCCGAAAGCCGCTTTCACCGTCTTGAAGAAAAGGTCCTCGTCAAGGGGCTTAACCGGCGGCTTTTCCCGCATATCCAGCCTTATTACGGCGGAATCCACGTCGGGCCTGGGAATAAAACAGTGAGGGGGAACGGTGAAAAGCACCTTCGGCACCGAGTGGTACTGCACCGCAATGGAAAGCATGCCATAGTCCTTCCCCCCGGGCTGGGCCGCCATCCTTTCGGCCACTTCCTTCTGGACCATGAAAATCATCGTGTCTATGCCCGCTCTCTCCATTAAAAACTTCAATATGATGGGGGTTGTGATGTAAAAGGGGAGATTGGAAACCGTCTTGACTGTCCGGGGTTTAAAACCGTCTTCAAGAGCACTTTCAATTGTTTTTTTAAGGTCGATTTTGAGTATGTCATCATTGATTACGGTTACCTTGTCAAAAGCGCCGATGTTTTCCGAAAGGGCGGGAATCAGGCGCTTGTCCAGCTCAACCACCAGAACCCTCCCTGCCCTGGAAGCCAGCAGCCTTGTCATATTCCCTATCCCGGCTCCCACTTCAATCACAAGGTCCCCAGGTCCTGTTTCGGCGGCGTCAACTATCCTTTTCAACACACCTTCGTCTATGAGGAAGTTTTGACCCAGGGATTTGGTGAGCTTTAAGTTGTGCTTCAGGATGAGCTCCTTGGTGCTGTTCATGTCACCCTTTTCCTCCAATTACGGACCTCAATAAACAGACAAGTTGAAGCCTTCGGCGTCTTAAACCGGGCCTCAACCTGTCTAAAGCTTAAAATCTATGCCTTAATCAGTCCGCCAAAATATAGACCTTGACCTTTTTACATCCCCATTTGAGCACTTCTTCCCTGGTGTCAAGGTACAGGTCAATAATGTCGCCCTTTACCGCGCTGCCTATGTCGGCGGCCAGGGCAAAACCGTAGTCCGGAGTATCCCCAACGCCTTGAACATACAACCTTGTGCCCAGCGGTATGACTTTCGGATCCACTGCCACTATGCCTCTTTTAGCCTTGATGCCGGTATAGGTTATGCCGAAAGCCGGATGGTCCGGATGTTTCCCCGTGTCCTCGTAACACGCGGTATAGGCTGTGGCTCTCATATCCAGGACTTTCTTGTACCTGACCAGCTCACCCCTGGAGGTCCTGAAATTCGTTACCGTCCCCACTTCCACCAGCCTGTCCACGGGTTCCACGGCAACCCTGTCCCTTACCAGGCTCCTTGAAACTTCAATGTTGTCTTCGTACACTATCCTGTACACCTTTTCGCGGGTTCCATTTTTGCCGTCCCGCACCACCTTTTCAGTCCCCTGGTCCATCCAGTCGTTTTGCCTGGTTACAGTCTCGTATTCTATGTCCTCCATTTCGGTCAAATACTCTTCTCTTACCCTGACAACGCCAACCCGCATCCCGGAAGAGACCCTGTCGCTGAATTCCCCGCCTTTCAACCTGTCCTGGCTCTGCATTTTAATACCGGCGTCGATCAATACCTCACCCAGAAAATCCCGGTAAGTCATCACTTTTTTCTCTTGCCCGTCTACGGCTATATATACGGGAACCGCCCGCTTTATAAATATCCTGTTGGGTTTTGTTCTATTTAACTTTGAGTAAAGGTTTAAGTTGATGTAGTCATCGGGGCCAACTTCTATTCCGCACTGTTCAAGTACTTCTCCAACCGTAGATTTAACCGTCCTTACAAATACAGTCCTGCCGCTGTCGTATATTATTACCTCTTTCTTAAGGTTTAAAAAAGCCAGTACCCCCAACGCGATGGACAGAGCAACCGCCAGTGAAACCACGACAAGCTCTTTTAAGGCAAAGGGAAGCTTCCTGTTTAAAAGCAGTTTCACATATCCACCTCCAGCAAAGGTACTCCAATTAGAGTATTCCCTCCTCTTGCAAAATCAAGACGCCTTTTCATATCAACCTGCCCGTATTACTGAGGTTATTTTATCCCCCTATGGAATTTTTGTCAAATTAGTTGCCATAAACAAGCCCACATGTTAATTATGTCTATTTAGCGGCTTTGTCATACCTTTTCGGAAATAATCCGCCGGGAGCATAAAGTTCAAAACAGGTTTCTGACCTGCCCGGCCGCTTCCGTAACGGAATAACACCTCCTGAGCAAAGCTTTCGTTCAGTGCTCAGCAGCCCTTGTGCCGCCAGTGAAGCAAAAAACCCTTCCGTGGCAAAGGCTTTCGCGGCAGGCGCCGGCCGTCCGTCATCCCCAAAAGCTAATCGGGTAGGAGGCTAATCATTATTTGATTAGCCGACCTCCCACACCACCGTACGTACCGTTCGGTATACGGCGGTTCAACAAGAGTTCAATTTCTTAAGCAAGTTCTGCTATGAAGCCAGTATATCCGCGCTTCTGAAGGCGCTCATTCGTAATGGTTTGCGAAAGTATGGGGCTTTTGGCTGTTCTCCAATAGCCT
>JAKOSZ010000085.1 GCA_029776555.1 Bacillota bacterium
CCTCTTTAACTTTTACGAGACCTGTTCCTACGGCGGTGAACTGCGCCGTTTCACCTATCTCATACAGGTCCTTCACGTGGATGGCCGGTATGCGGCCCTGCATCCTTCTTAACACCTTTACCGGGTCTTCCCCGCCGAAGGTTATCCAGGCAATGTCGGGTTCAAAGTACACATACCGGGGATCCGTGTGCTCGATAAGTATGTCCCAGGCATAAAGGCCGTTGAAGGTGGTCTTGAACTCATGGCCGTGGTTATGGTAGCAGAGCTTAAGGCCTTCGGCGGCAAGCTTTTCGCCGGCGGTGTTATAGAGCTCGGCGTCTTTCAGCAGTTGTTCCCTGCTGTCGCAGGGCCCCCACCAGACTGAGACGCGGGGTGAGTTATATTTTTTTGCTTTTTGCAGCACTTCGTCGAAGTTGTCCCTCAGCTGTTCCCGGCTGGCGCTTATGGTCAGGATGCGAAGCCCCAGGTCGTGGAACCTTTTCATGTTGGAGTCAACGTCCCCTTCCAAAAGCTGCGGCAGTTCTCCTTCAATCCCCTGGTAGCCTATACGGGCAACCTTTTCCAGGGTCCCCCAGAAGTCCTCTTTCAATTCATTACGTATAAATCCTATAAAACCTATTTTCGCCTTTGCCATGGCAAATCCTCTCCTTAACTTCCGTATATTGCTTCACCCTTTGTAAAGCCGTCTATTCCACAGCGGCACCAGACCTGGCGGGAGGCTCTTAAAATCAGGCAAACCTGCCGCTTTCCAGCATGGTGATAAAGGGATTATCGGTGACGCCGACCAAAGGCAGCTCTACCCGGGCATTGCGCCGTACCGACTCATAGAATGCAAAAATGATTTCACTGGCCCTTAAGGCTTTTTTATACGACAGTTCGGGTTCGGTGCCCGATTCAAGGGAATCCAGCGCGTTCTTCACAACTCCTATCATGTGGTTCTCCGGTTTGTCTTCAACAACAGGAGGAGTCCATGAAGGATCGTTGTATATAACGCCTTTTCCGAAGTTGCCATCCCAGAATACCTCAATGAAGCCTTCGCTGCCGATTACGCGCACGCCGCCCCAGATGTCCATGTCCGGGCCTCCCACCTGAATGTTTGCCCTGACCCCGTTTTCAAACACCAGGATACCTCCTGCCATAACCTCACACTTAACGTCGAACCAGTTTAAGGTTTCGCTGGCGTCCACTGCCCCCAGGACCCATTTGGCAGGAGACTCGCCGTTAAAGCTCAGCGCCTGGTCAAAGGTGTGGGTGCCGCAGTCCAGCAGGTTCTTCGGGGAGTAGAGGTCCATTCTCAGGATCTTTCCGAAGCGTCCCTCGGCAATCATCTGCCGCACCAGGCGGTTTCCCTTTGCAAAGCGCCTCTGGTGGCAGAAGGTCAAAAGACAGCCGGTGTCTTCCGCAATGCGTGCTATTTCCAGGCACTCGCCCCATGTAGGAGCCATGGGTTTTTCCGACAGCACTGCTTTGACTCCGCTTGTGGCGCAGTCCCTGAACACAGGCAGGTGCAGCGGGGTCCACAGGCATGAGATCACCACATCGGGTTTCTCTTTTTTCAGCATTTCCCTGTGGTCCGAATAGATGGCGGCACCAAAGCCAAAGTCGTTGTTCATGGCTTCGGCGGCACTGAGGTTTACATCCGCCAGGGCTACAACCTCCAAGCGGCTGTCGGCCTTAATTCCCGGAACGTGGCTTCTGGCCCTTTTGCCGCATCCTATCATAGCTAGCCGGTATGTTTTGCTCATAAAAGCTACTCCTCCTTTTTCTTAGTGAAAACCCCTGCAAACCGCCGAATTGACATGGTATCCTTAAAACTTGGCGGGGTTTTCAATCTGTCACGTCTATTTTATTAAAAGTTTGTACAGTGGACAATGAACATTCCTATACTCCGCCATTTTTTTAATGAATAATCTTATATTTTTGTTTTCCGGGAAAAAGCCTGTAAAAAAGCTGTTTTTGAAACCGGAAAACTTTTACAATGCCCCTTTCCCTTTGTCCCGAAAATTTGCAAAGCCCTTGACATCGCCAGGAGCATATGGTAAAGTATTTGTGCTTATGAGGGCTCTTTTTTTTATGTCCGTATTGTGAGAGCAATTTCGACCTTATAAACACACTGAGGATTCGCGGAGGTGTTAGAAGTGAGGGTTAAGATTACATTGGCGTGCAACGACTGCAAGCAGAGGAACTACAACACGATGAAAAACAAGAAAAATGACCCTGACAGGCTTGAACTGAGGAAGTACTGCAAGTTCTGTCGGAAACATACCGTCCACAGGGAAACAAGATAAGGTGCGGCTTTAAATACCATCAAAATATATTCAGGGTGTGTTGCTATGGCTGATGAAGCGAGGGTTTCTAAGTTTGGGAATTTCAGGAGAAATTTAATAAAGTTTTTCAGAGAAGTTAAGGGCGAGCTGAAGAAGGTTATATGGCCTACCAGGTCCCAGCTTGTGAACTACACCTTGACCGTTTTGGTGTTATGCTTGCTGGTTGGGGCTGTTATCTGGCTGACCGATTTTGGCGTCGGCCTTATTGTCAAATTGTTTTTAGCCAGGCAATAAAGGAGGATATAAGGCCATATGGTTATTTCCGATGTGTCCGATAGCCCCAAGTGGTATGTCATACATACCTATTCGGGTTATGAAAACAAGGTTAAGGCTAACCTTGAAAGAATAGTGGAAAACAG
>JAKOSZ010000086.1 GCA_029776555.1 Bacillota bacterium
ATTACAACCTGTCCCATAAAGACCGCCTTTCAAAAGGCGGTTTTTATTTTACCCCCCACTACTGGGACCTTGTTTTTCCTGCTATAATATAGTAAACTTTTATGCATTCAAGCCGGCAAAGGGAGAGTGATTTCCATAATGGCCTATGATTTGCTCGAGTCATGCTTTTTATCCCTCAATGCCCTTTCGGTATACCGCAGCATCCTTAAAGACAAAGCCGTAAGCAGGCTCCAGAAGCTTTTAGGCTATGTTTTGCGGGATAACACGGACCTTAACGCCGCAGTCTCTTTATACTGCGATTTTTATAACGCCCTTACCTCTTCCGGCGGCGCCGGCAGCTTAAAAGAGCATATTGTGGACAGGGTCCTGGGCGACGAAAACCCCTTTACCCTCCACTGTGAACTCTCCGGCGGCAATACCCCTTTTGACGAGGCCGCAGCCCTTGACCTGTTCCACTTGCAGAGGGTTGCCCGGTTGCCGTCAGCCCTTGTGAAAGAACGGATCCGGAAAGGCTGTTCTCCTGACCAGGCATCTTTGGAAGTCTTAAACAGCCTGCCGGGCTGGGAGTCTTTCAGCATGCTGCCGGTTGACCCGTCCCTGCCTTACGGCAGGATTAAAAACACCCTTATGGGGAGTGAGTCCTGGAAGGACTGCCTTTTACAATTATCTATGTTCCACAGGCAAAACGGAAGCGGAATCTTTGCCCTCTACAGGGCTTTCGTCTGGGAATCTGACGGAAAGCACGGCTTTTTAAGAGGCATAGACAATCCTGACCCGGTTTCCCTTTCGGACCTGGTGGGCTACAACGACCAAAAGGCCGCTGTTCTGGAAAACACCCTTGCCCTTGTGAAAGACCTTCCCTGCAACAACATCCTCCTCTACGGCGACAGGGGCACGGGCAAGTCTTCAACGGTAAAAGCCGTGGCCAATGAGCTTTACCACAAGGGCTTAAGGCTGGTGGAAGTCCAGAAGAGGAACCTTTTCGACTTTCCAAAGCTGGTCAACCTGTTGAGGGGCCGGGGGCTTAAATTCATAGTCTTCATTGACGACCTCGCCTTTGTAGAAAACGAGGAGAACTTCACATCCTTAAAAGGGGTCCTGGAAGGAAGCGTAGAGATGCGCCCCGGTAACGTGGTCATCTACGCCACATCAAACCGCAAGCACCTTATCAAAGAGACCTTTGCCGAAAGGTCCGGCCTGTACTCTTCAGACCCGGAAATGGAAGTGAGGGCTTCGGACACATTACAGGAAAAGCTCTCCTTTTCCGACAGGTTTGGGATTACCCTGGTATTCCCTTCTCCCGGTAAAGACATGTACCTGGAAATAGTGGACACGCTGGCAGAGCGCAGGAAACTTAAGGTGGACAGGGAATTCCTCCATAAAGAGGCATTAAAATGGGAACTCTCCTTTAACGGACGTTCCCCCAGGACTGCCAGGCAGTTTATAGACTGGCTGGAAGGGCGGATGAAAAAAGCCTAACTTACGGTGCTGTCGCCTTTCCTTATCTTTCGGAATTCCATGGCGTACATGAAGAAGGCAAAAAGCGTTGAGACAACGGCCAAAGCTATGAGCACACCCACAAGAATATCCGCCTGCGGGTCTTTAAGCTTCTCAATCCTTTTTAACACTATCGTCATTACGATGGCAACGTAAAATATGACGGTAGCGGCTTTTCCGTACCAGTTGGCGGAAGCTATCACATTCTGCTTTTTGTAGAGAAAGAGCATGCCCGCTCCCAGCAGGAGCTCCTTGGCCATTACTATCAGCAGCACTATGTACGGTATCAGTTTGTGAACAACGCATAACAAAATAAGGGCTGTTATCTGCATCAGCTTATCCGCCAGGGGGTCGGCAAACTTGCCCCAGGATGTCACCAGGCCGTATTTTCTGGCGATATACCCGTCCAGGATATCCGTAAGTCCGCTTAACAGGAACAAGACAACGGCAACAACATACTGCTCCTTAAATAAAAAATAACCAAACAGCGGTATAAGGGAAAACCTGATTACCGTAAGAAGATTAGGTACGTTCACTGGCTCACCACCTGATACGAATTAGCGCATTTTCAGTTTAGCATACATATGCTTGTTTTAGCAATGCGAAAAACCGCTATTACTCTTAGTTAAATCGCTCTCACAAACTTTCCGTCAAAAGCGCTCTTGATATTATTTCATAAATTCCGGAGGCGTGCTTTTTGATGTTAACGGGTTTAAGCCTGTCATTGGTCCAGACATGAACCGTTTCCCCGATGGTTATGGGATGGCTTTCCCCCTCTTTGACCACTTCATAGCTGAACACCAGCCTAACCCCTGTGGCTTCCTTTATCCAGGTCCTGACAATAATCCGGTCCTCGTACCTTGCAGCTCCCTTGTACTGGCACTTCAGTTCAATGAGGGGCAGGAAGAGACCCATCTCCTCTATTTCAGAGTAGGAAATGCCCATCTTGCGAATGTAATCCGTCCTTCCCATTTCAAACCATATGGGATAGTTGGAGTGGTGAACTATTCCCATCTTATCGGTTTCCGCGTATCTCACAACCAGCCTGGTTTCCGCAGTAAACATATCCAACTTCCCCCGTAAGGGTTTTATGGTTTCGTCAGAGCGAAAGAATCTTGTTCAGTTCAATCAGATAGGGGTCAATGGTTTTCACTGTTTCAAGGGCCTTGCCTATTTCCACATCCACTACCTGGTTTCCCTTAAGGGCGGTAACCCTGTTTACCAAGCCCTGCTTTAAAAGCTCCACGGCTTTAGCCCCCATAAAGCTGGCCATAACCCTGTCCTGCACCGTAGGGCTGCCGCCCCTTTGAATGTGCCCCAGGATGGTAGCCCGGGCTTCCACGCCGGTCTTTTCCTCAATGGCCTGTGCTATTTCCACCGCGTCTCCCGCGCCTTCCGCCACAACAACCACATAGTGCTTCTTGCCGCGGTTGCGCCCCTCAATAATCGGCTTTATTACTATCTTGTCAAGGTCAAACTTCTCCTCCGGGAGGACTACGGCCTCGGCTCCGCCGGACACGGCCACGTTAATGGCAATAAAACCGGCGTGCCTGCCCATAACCTCCAGCACACTGCACCTCTCGTGGGAATAGGCCGTGTCCCTGATTTTATCTATGGCATCCTGGACCGTGTTCAGGGCCGTGTCAAAGCCTATGGAGTAATCGGTGCAGCCAATGTCGTTGTCAATGGTTCCGGGAATTCCTATTACCGGCAGGCCCATTTCAGCCAGTTCTTTAGCGCCTCTGAAAGAGCCGTCCCCGCCAATGACCACCACCGCGTCCAGGTCAAACACCCTGGCCATGGCGATGGCCTTCCTAATGCCTTCCTCGGTTTTGAACTCCGGGCATCTGACGGTCTGAAGGATTGTGCCGCCCCTGTGGATAATGTCCGATACCGACCTTAAATTCATCTCGGTCATATCCCCGTTGATAAGGCCGTTAAAGCCCTTTCGTATACCATAGACCTTTAAGCCGTGGTACACTCCGGTTCTGACCACGGCCCTGATGGCCGCGTTCATTCCCGGCGCGTCTCCCCCGCTGGTTAGTACTCCAATGGTTTTTATCTCTGGCACAAAATTCACTCCTTCATAACATAAACCCGTGTTTTTTAAACACGGGACCTTCCAATTCTCTCTATCTATCCGCCTGTTTTTTAATAGCCTTTCTCTATTATAACGCTATGGGCCTCTTCTACTTCGGCTTCAGGGACTAAAACCTCATAGTAGTCGTCACTGCCTTCATGGTTCTTGCTTATGGGTCTGACCTTAACCAGGATTCCCTCTTTTGACAATAGGTCCTGAAGTTTGGCGGCAATATCTTTACTCTGCGCCATATATACAACAGTCCACATAAAAAACACGCCCCTTCAAATCTTACTCACCGGAATGAATCTCACCATGCCGACAAAGAATTAAAGCTTTCCCCCTTATCTTTATGGCCGAAGTAATCTCAGTGAACTGGGCCAGCAAAACCTCACCCTTATCCAGCTTTTCCGTATGATGAAACTTCGTATCCTTTCCCCTCGTCAGACCCATTATGTTTACGCCGTTTTCCTCAGCCTTAATTACAACAAAATCCCCGGAAATTCTATCCCTCTCCCACTCCACACAAACCACCTCTTATTAACTATATATTATTTTTTTCCAAAAATCAATATTTATTTTGCGAAAACCTGCATAAATAGCCAATTAGAGCAGTTATGGGTCTGCCCCGGCCGGACTCCTTTCCAGGATACGGAAGATGTCACTCCACTTTTACATTTTCTTCGCCCAGGCGCTGTTTAAGCTCGTTCAGCAGCACATCGTTCAGGTTTACCGAAGCCCTTTGTGCCTCAGAACTGTTTTTTTCGTCATCATTTACCAGGTAAACCGGAGTACTCCCGCTGAAAAACTCCAGCAATGCCTTTATGGAAGGCTCCAACCCCCTCTTGTCTTCCCCTATTCTGATTAACAGCCTGCGGCTCCCTTCCTTTTTCAGCGGCCTTACATCCTCGCAGATTACTTTGGGCTCCTCATCTTCCCTCATGCTTATCCTTCCGTCTATTAAAACTATATTCTCCTGCGTAAGAAAAGGAGCATACCTTTCCAAAACAGCGGGAAACACTATAACCTCCATAGCGCCATACAGGTCTTCCAGCGTAACAAAAGCCATAAGTCTGTTGCCCTTGGTAGTCTTGGTCTTTTTCGCCGTTATTATGCCTCCCACCGTAACCGCCATGTTGTCTATGAGGTTTCTGGTCAGTTGTTCGGCGGATTCTTCCCTGTCTTCACTGTTGTCGATCCCGCTCCTGATATCCGAACTCAAAAGCGTAACATGCTCTTTCAGTTCCTCTTCAAACTCTTTCAGAGGGTGCCCGGATATATAAAGCCCCAGCATCTCCTTTTCCATGCTCAAAAGTATCTTGGGGGGATACTCCCTGATATCGGGATACTCATCCTTCGGCGGGTTGATTTCGCCCAGGCCTCCCGCCATCTCAAACAGGGAGAGCTGGCCGGGGCTGTTCATCCTTTTGGCCTGCTGTATCCCGTCCAGCATCTTTTCAAAAACCGCCAGCAGCTTTGACCTGAACACCCCCATGGAGTCAAAGGCGCCGCTTTTAATAAGGCTCTCAACGCATTTCTTGTTTACATCCCTGCTGTCCAGCCTCTCGCAGAAGTCCTTAAAGCTTTTATACCTTCCGTTTTTCGACCTCTCATTTATAATGGACCATACCGCTCCTTCGCCGACGTTCTTGACAGCCGCCAGGCCGAAGCGTATCTTCCCGCCCGCCATTGAGAACTTCACATGGCTCTCGTTTACATCCGGAGGCAGCACATCAATACCCATATCCCGGCACTCGCCCACATACTGGGATACCTTATCCGGGTTGCCCAGAAAGCTGTTCAACAGGGCTGTCATGAATTCCATGGGGTAATAGCGCTTAAGCCAGGCTGTCTGGTATACCAGTACTGCGTAACAGGCGGCGTGGGATTTGTTAAAGGCATAGCCGGCAAAATTGAGCATCTCATCGAATATGCGGCTGGCAGTGGCTTCATCTACGCCGTTTCTCACAGCCCCGTTGACCTCTGTTTCCCCATTTTCACCGGTGATGCCGTAAATGAAGTTGTGCCTCTCTTTCTCCATCACATCCGGTTTCTTCTTTGACATGGCCCTCCTTATGAGGTCGGACCTGCCCATGGAATAGCCCGCCATGTCCCTGACAATCCTCATTACCTGCTCCTGGTAAACCATGCAGCCATAGGTCACATTCAGGATATCCTCCAGCAGCGGGTGGTCGTACTTCACGGTAGAAGGGTTCCTTTTTCCCTGCAGATACCTGGGTATCTGTTCCATGGGACCGGGGCGGTAGAGGGAAATGCCTGCGATTATGTCCTCTAAGGACTCAGGCTGGAGATCTTTCATAAACTGGGTCATGCCCTGGCTCTCCAGCTGGAAAACGCCCGCCGTTTTGCCTTCGCCGATCATCCGGTATATGCTGGGGTCGTTCATGTCCAGCTTGTCCAAATCCACCCGGATGCCGTGATTTTCTTCTATCATTCCTACGGCATCCCTAATTACCGTAAGGGTTCTCGACCCCAGGAAATCTATTTTCAGAAGGCCCAGTTCCTCTAAAATCCCCATGGAAAACTGGGTGGTGATGACCTCATCGTTCTTCTGAAGCGGCACATGCTCCATTATGGGATTCTTGGATATTACAACCCCCGCCGCGTGGGTCGAGGCGTGCCTGGGCATCCCCTCCAGGGCTCTTGCGTAGTCTATGAGCTCTTTAGCCAAATCGTCCTCCTGGTATCTCCTGTTTAGCTCCGGATTGAGCTCCAAAGCCCTGTCGATGGTCATCCCCAGCTGGAAAGGCACCATTTTTGCGATGGTGTCCACCTCGTTGTAAGGTATGTCCAGGGCCCGGCCCACATCCCTTATGGCGGCCCTTGCCGCCATTGTTCCGAAGGTTATAATCTGGGCCACCCTGTCGGACCCGTACTTCCGGACAACGTAATCAATAACCTCCTGTCTCCTCTCGTCGCAAAAGTCTATGTCGATATCGGGCATGCTTATCCTTTCGGGGTTTAAGAAGCGTTCGAAGAAGAGGTCGTACTTTAAGGGGTCTACATTGGTAATCCCCAGGCAGTAAGCCGTCAGGCTGCCGGCTGCCGAACCCCTGCCGGGGCCTACCAGGATTCCCCTGCTCCTGGCAAACTCGATAAAATCCCAGACTATGAGGAAGTAGTCCACATAGCCCATTTTCTCAATAACTGAAAGCTCATAGTCCAGCCTGTCCCTTTTTTCCCGGTCTACCTTTCCGGGATACCTTTTTTCAAGGCCTTCATGGCAAAGGGATCTCAGGTATTCCCCATGGTCCCTGCTTTCAGGGGTTTTAAACTCCGGAAGACGCACCTTCCCAAATTCCAGCTTCACGTCGCACATGCCGGCGACTCTAAGCGTATTCTCAATGGCTTCCGGAATGTTTTTAAAAAGCTCCTTCATCTCCTCCGGCGATTTTAAATAGAGCTGGTCGCTGGAAAACCTCATCCTGTTGTCGTCGTGGATGGTCTTGCCCGTCTGTATGCACAGCAGTATGTCATGGGCTTTGGCGTCTTCCCTTTTGAGATAGTGGACGTCATTGGTGGCAATAAGGGGTATGCCTGTCTCCCGGCTTAACTTCACCAGCTGGCTGTTGACAAGGCCCTGGTCCTCTATGCCGTTCATCTGGAGTTCAAGGTAAAAGCTGTCCTTCCCGAATATTCCGGAGTACTTCAGGGCCAGCTCTCTGGCCTTTTGGTAGTTGTTTTGAATTATGGCCCTGGGTATGTCTCCCGACAGGCAGGCGCTCAAGGCTATAAGCCCGTCGCTGTACTTTTCCAGGACCTCAAAATCCACCCGGGGCTTATAGTAAAAGCCTTCCAGGAAACCGGCAGACACCAGCTTCATCAGGTTCCTGTAGCCCGTTTCATTTTTAGCCAGGAGGACCAGGTGCCCCGGATCGCTGTCCATGTCCGGGTGCCTTTCAAACCTTCCCCTGGGCGAGGTATAAACTTCACAGCCCAGTATGGGTTTTATGCCCTTTTCCACCGCCGCCTTGTAAAAGTCCACTACCCCGTACATGACCCCATGGTCCGTTATGGCCACGCTGTCCATACCCAGCTCGGCCACCCGCTCCATCAAATCCTTTATTCTGTTGGCTCCGTCCAGCAGGCTGTACTCGGTATGGACGTGGAGGTGCACAAAGCCGCTCTTTTCAGTGCCATGATCGGCATTCATCTGTTTCTCCTCCAAAAGTACCGTATTTTTAATGGCCCGGTAAAGGCCCGTAAATTTAAACTTGTCCTATCTTTAATAATAGCGGAATCGGAACGCTTTTACAAATACAGCGTCTTTTTTGTCTTACTCCAAAATCCCCCCAGCCGCCTGCTGAAAGTTACACCGGCCTCCCTGTTTTCTGAGAAAACGCCAGGGGGCACCCCCAGTGAAATCCCGAGGGGATAAACCATGGGCCGGGCCTTTGGCCTTTTTGCCGCAGCTGCTTTACGGCCCCTGCCCGACCGACATGTTATAACATCCTGTCCTTAATACATAATAAGGTCTTAGAAACCCCTCTTCGCCCGGTAAGCTCTTGGCCTCCTTTTAAAACACGGCAAGTCCCCGGGGCCATGTCCCGGTGTTCGGAAAGGCCGGGAAATGGGTGTTTCCTTCAGGGCAATATATTATAATTGTCTTTGGTTCCCGGCAAATGAGTTGCCTGCCGGCGTCGCCGAAAGGGGAAAAGGTGTTGGTCAGTTGGAAAAGAGAAAAAGAAGTTTTTCAAGGGCTTGGAAAAAGGCTCAGGAGGGCAGTAAAAAAAGCCCTTGAAGCCCTGAACAATCCCTACACCAGCGACTGGAGCTACAGAAAGCACTTCCTCCGGGTGATAGGGGTCAGGATATGGTATGTCCAGCTATACTCGGGCCAGGCCAGCTGCGCCTTTTGTTCCTATTTGAAAAAAGCGGGCTGCCACCCATTCTGTTACCGCTGTTCCCGTGAAGTTAACGGCGGCTGCGGCCTGCTCCTGCCAATGATTATCCACTCCCAGGGACTGCCCGACGGCAGCGGGACGGAAGCCCGCAGCGTCCCCTGGGTATTCAGGGGCCCCTGCGGCTCCTTTAAACGCCTTCCCCTCTTTAACTATTTCAAGCACTTCAACCTGGGAAGCCCCTCTGAAAGAACCTATGCCTTTGAGGTGCTGGAAGGGCTTTTCACCGGCCTGACAAGGGGGAAAAGGCCATGTCACATCTGCGCTTCCGTAAACATAAAAATCTACAAGAAGTGCCAGGAAAGCAGCCTGGTTTATAAGGATATCCCCTGCAGCAGGACAAGGGGCGAGATATCCAGGGCCTACGGAGCAGTTTATGGCCAGCGGGTGGGTTAAACCGTTACCTTACTGGCAGAGCATGCCCTTTATCTCAGCAAACACGTCTCCCTGTAGTTTCTTAAGCTTCAGCTCCGACTCCTCCAGACTCCTGCCGGATACCCCGTAGTAGATCTTGAGCTTCGGTTCCGTACCCGAAGGCCTTATGCAAAACCAGGAACCGTCTTCCATCTCGTAGTACAGGACATTGGACTTAGGCAGCGAAAGGCCGGAGACGCTCCCGTCCCTGAGGTCATAGCGCTGATCTGCCATGTAGTCCCTTATAGCTTTGGCCTTTGAAGTCCCGAAGACTGACAGCTTTTCTTCCCTCAGCAGGGCCATGGTGTCGCCTATGCGCTTTACCCCGTCTTTTCCGGGCAGGTTAAATGAATCGATGGTTTCGGCGTAATAGCCGTACTTCTCAAACAGTTCCCGGAGCCCTTCATAGAGGGTCATTCCCCGGGACTTATACCAGGCAGCCATTTCAACTATGAGCATTGACGCCACTACGCCGTCCTTGTCCCTCACAAAAGACCCCGCCAGGTATCCGTAGCTCTCCTCAAAGCCAAACAGGAACTTCTCTTCCCCTAATTCATCCCTGAACTTTATCTGCTCGCCGATAAACTTAAAGCCTGTTAGCACTTCCACCAGTTTTATCTTGTAGTTTTCAGCGATTGCCCTCGCCAGCTCCGTGGTCACTATGGTCTTCACAATGAAGCCGTTGGCGGGGAGCTCTCCCCTGGCCTTTTTCTGGGACAGGATGTACTCGGCAAGGAGGCAGCCGGTCTGGTTGCCCGTCAGAACAACGTATTCACCCTCCCCATTCCGTACCACGACCCCGACCCTGTCGCAGTCCGGGTCCGTGCCGATAATGAGGTCCACGTTTTCCCTTCTGGCCAGGTCAATGGCCA
>JAKOSZ010000087.1 GCA_029776555.1 Bacillota bacterium
ATTATGTCTATCCCCGCTTCTATAGAATGCTTTACAAAAGCCCTTACCACATCATCCGGGTAGTGCTTGTAACCCAGAAGGTTCTGGCCCCTTAAGAGCATCTGGAGTTTTGTCTTTTTCACTTTGGACCTGATCTTCTTAAGCCTCTCCCACGGGTCCTCATCCAGGTATCTCAAGCAGGAGTCAAAGGTTGCGCCTCCCCAGCACTCCAGGGAATAGTACCCGGCCTGGTCCATCTTCTCCAGGATCTGTTCAAAGTCCCCTATTGGCATCCTTGTTGCTATGAGGGATTGGTTGGCATCCCTTAAGACGGTTTCTGTTATGTTAACTTTCATAAAGTCACTCCATTCATCCTTGTATTTCTCTTTACGCTACCCTCCGGGTCACTAAGGGCAGGCGAAACACCGCGCCAAAAAATAAACCGCTTTCAAGATTATTTATGTATACTTTTTTCAAGATTGAAACCGGCGGTTTGTTATTTTATTCACATGCGTTATTATAACTCATTCCTTGTCCAGTTTCCAGCAGTTTATTTATTTTTTCAACAAAATGCGCCCAAATTCTCAAACGCTTCCGCAAAAACCGCCCGACACTTCCTTTACCTGGTATTGGAATTGCTGCACGGCAGAAAAAAGGCGTTTGGATTGTGTTTCGCCCCTCTGCTTTTCGGAAATGCTGCTTTTTTAAGATTTCTGTTTCCCCTTACAGGCTTAAATCAAGGCGTTTTTTCACTTCCGCAAGGAAGTCGCCCGTGTTGACAACCTTCTTCTCCGGCAGTTCGGAGATAGCGGCCAAATCACCGGTCATCACGCCGTCTTCTATGGTCTTCAGCGAAGCTGCCTCCAGCCTGTCGGCAAATTCAACCAGCTCACTTATGCCGTCCAGCTCTCCCCGCTTCCTCAGCGCGCCGGTCCAGGCAAAGAGGGTGGCTATGGGGTTGGTGGACGTCATTTCCCCTTTTAAGTACCTGTAATAGTGCCTGGTAACGGTGCCATGGGCGGCTTCATATTCGTAATGGCCTTCCGGCGAGACCAGCACCGAGGTCATCATGGCAAGGCTGCCGAAGGCTGTGGCCACCATATCCGACATCACGTCCCCGTCGTAGTTCTTGCAGGCCCAGATCATGCCGCCTTCCGACCTTACTACCCTGGCCACGGCGTCGTCTATAAGGGTGTAGAAGTACTGGATCCCGGCCTTTTGGAAGCCTTCGGCGTACTCTTTCTCGTAGACCTCCTGGAAAATGTCCTTAAAGGTGTGGTCATATGTTTTGGAAATGGTGTCCTTGGAGGCGAACCAGAGGTCCTGCCTTGTGTCAATGGCGTAGTTGAAGCAGGCCCTGGCAAAGCTCCTTATGGAATCGTCCAGGTTGTGCATGCCTAAGACCACCCCCGGGCCCTTAAACTCATGTATGGTAAAGCCGATCTCCTCCCCGCTTTCCGGCGCAAACACCAGCCGGGCCTTTCCTGGGCCAGGGACCCTGTATTCCACGTCCCTGTATATGTCGCCGTAAGCGTGCCTGGCGATGGTGATGGGCTTCTTCCACGTCCTCACCAGCGGCGTTATGCCCTTTACCACTATCGGCGTCCTGAACACGGTACCGTCCAGGATGGCCCTGATGGTCCCGTTGGGGCTCTTCCACATCTGCTTTAAATTGTACTCTTCCACCCTCTGGGCATTGGGGGTTATGGTGGCGCACTTGACGCCGACGCCGTACTTCTTTATAGCCATGGCGGCTTCTACGGTCACCTGGTCTTCGGTTTTATCCCTGTTGGGGAGTCCCAGGTCGTAATACTCGCTTTTCAGGTCTATGTAAGGAAGGATCAGGGTGTCCTTTATCATGCCCCAGATGACCCGGGTCATTTCGTCTCCGTCAATTTCCACAAGGGGAACCTTCATGCTTATCCTTTTGTCCATTGCCATTGTCTTTCTCCTTTTTTATACCTTCACCGGTTTATACCAGGCTTTTTTTCACGCTTTTAGTTTTATACCTTTCGGTAATCCCGAAGAGCTTGTCCGCATCCTCCAGCGCGTTTAACACCGTGTCAAGCTGCTCTTTGGTGTGGTTTGCCATCAGGCTCATCCTTATCCTGGTGGCGCGCTTTGGAACGGCGGGGAAGAGGACAGGGTTGACGTAAATGTTTCTCTCGTGCAGGTACCTGCACACCTCTCTCACCTTGTAGCCGTCCCCGATGATAATGGGGAAAATGGCCGTTTCCGCATTGCCAAGGTCAAAGCCCAGAGCCAGCAGGTTTTCCCTGAAGTAGTTTATGTTGTCCCACAGCCTGGCCCTTATATCAGGCTCGGTCTCTATGACGTCCAGGGCCGCGATGAGGGAGCCGGCAGCCTGGGGCGTCATGGCCGTGGAGAACATGTAGGACCTGGAGTAGAAGTGAAGGAGGGCCACCAGGTCTTCATTGGATGCGATAAAGCCGCCTACCCCGCCCAGGGCCTTGGACAGGGTGCCCGCTACAATATCCACCTTGCCTTCCACGTTGCAGTGTTCGGGGGTGCCCCTGCCGTTTTTGCCTATAACTCCAGTAGCATGGGCTTCGTCCACCATTACGTACGCGCCGTAATGTTTTGCCATCTCCACTATCTCATCCAGCTTTGCGATGTCACCGTCCATGGAGTAGACCCCGTCCACCGCCACCAGCTTGGTCCGGTAGCTGTCTTTTACCCTCTTTAGGGTTTTTTCCAGGGAGTCCATGTCGTTGTGCCTGAAAAACTTCACGTTGGTATTCTGGCATCCGTCTATGATGCTGGCATGCACGTACATGTCCAATACAGCCACATCTTCCTTCTGGAGGAGCGCCAACAGGGTTCCCGCGTTGGAGCCAAACCCGGAAGTGTATATTATGACCGACTGGCAACATTTAAACCTGGCAAGCTTCTTTTCCAGTTCAATATGTATATCCAGCGTACCTCCCAAAAGGGGCACACTGCCGGCACCGGCCCCGTATTTTTCAAGGGCCTCCTTCCCGGCGGCAACCACCCTGGGGTGTTGGGTCAGGTTCAGGTAATCATTTCCCGCCAGGTAAATCATTTCCCTGATCTCCCCCGTATAGGGATCGATTACCCTTCTTACAGGGGCCGAACCGTCCAGGGCAACCCTCTTATACTGCAAATGGCGCCTGTTGAAAAAATCTTCCCGGTATTCCCTGAAAAGGGCGGCCCTTTGCATAATGTCCCGGTCCGCCACATGGGCAAAATCCGCCAAACTCATATTGGTCGTATCCATACTAAGCGCTACCTCCCCAGCATTTATCCGGAATAATGTAAACCTGCTTGTCCCATAACACTATTAAAATATTAATATTATTCGCAAGCGATGTCAAAGCGTAGAGCCCATTGCCCTTCCCTTTTCCCGCTGGTAAATATTTGCTGTGGAATTCCAGGGCAAACATATCCCGTCGGCTGCCTGCCTGCCGCCAAACAGCCGGGACAGCGTTTAAGGCACAGTCAATATGTCCCATCGGTAAAGGGAAATTTTGCGGAAGTTTAAGAATAGACCTTTTCCACCAGGTACTCTACCAGCCTGGCCGGCAGCAGCCTCTTAAGAAGGACAATCAGCTTGTACTGAAAGCCTACCACTTTCCTCACGGGCGGGTTGTCACTCTCTATTACCTCTGCTATTGCCCTGGCCGCATACTCAGGCCCCGGCCCGTTGAGCTCAGACCTGACCATTGCCTCCACCGCCTTTTCAAACCTTGTCCTGTAGGCCGATTCGCTGCCGGCGTTGACAACGGTCTGCCTGTTCTTCGTAAAACCGGTCTTTATGTCTCCCGGCTCAATAAGGCTGACCTTTATGCCAAAGGGTTTGACCTCGATCCTCATGGCTTCCGATATTGCCTCAAGGGCATATTTGCTGGCGCTGTACATGGACTGGAAGGGCACCGATATTAAACCGGCCACCGAGCTTACGTTTATTATTTTTCCGCTTTGCCGCTCCCGCATAATCGGTATTACCTCGCGGCACATCCGGATGACGCCAAAGAAGTTGGTGTCAAACTGCCGCAGGGCCTCATAGTAGGTCGTGTCTTCAACGGCGCCGGCCAGGCAGTAGCCCGCGTTGTTTACCAGGACGTCAATCCGGCCTTCCTCTTCCATCACATGCTCTACAGCCGCTTTTACCGACTTCTGGTCGCATACGTCCAGGGGGATCAGCTTAAAGAAGCCCTCCCTGCTCTCATGCCCATCGACACTGCCGGCTCCATCGTCCTCCCCGGCGGCGGGCGGTTTCCTGGATGTCCCGTAAACCCGGTAACCCTTGGCTGACAGGAGTTCGGCCAGAGCTTTTCCCACCCCGGAGGAAGCGCCGGTAATGAGCACAACCTTTCCTCTTTCACAGTCCATCCTCTCATCCCTTTCAAAGGCAAATACGGGTATATTATATATTAAGAGAGGCGTTTGTTCAATTGAGGGAGGGGGAAGGGATAGCGTTAATTTACTGTAGGAAAAAGAAGAAAAGAATCATCCTGATATCGCGTATTTCCGGAATGCCCTTGACAACAAGCATCTCCCATATGGTTTGTCAGCCTGGGCGGCACCCCACCACTGTAGCAGTACTCTGGAGTATTAGGCTGCCACTTTTTCCATTATACCATATGGGTCCCTCTTATTGTAAAGGGTCCG
>JAKOSZ010000088.1 GCA_029776555.1 Bacillota bacterium
AATAAAAAGAGAGCTGGGTATGGCCCGTTCCATACAGCTGGTGTCCAATAATTCCTTCTACGTCGACCATTCCTATATCCCCGAAATAAAGAAGATCACTGCTCGCAATGTCAATGACCTTTTGAATATCTACAACATCGTTGCTTACCATCCCGTATCCAAGACCTTTGTCCCCTCCGGCGATAACTGTTTTATCATGAAATGGGACGACGACAGCCTCTCCGAAAGCGATATCAAACGGGGAGACTTCCTTGTGTTTAACCGTTCATTTGAATCCCTGGAGGACGGCAGCGTTGTCCTGGCCATGTATGACGGGAGGGCGTACTTAAGGCGTTTCGCAAAAACCTCCGACAAAGGGGTAATCAGGCTGGAAGCCGATTTTAATGTTTTGGACAAAGAGCTGTTTGACGAAAAAGAGGTTACCATCCTGGGCAGGCTGGTAGGCAAGTATACGGTTTACTAGAAAGGGTCGTAAGGGGTCAATCCGCTTCCCTGTGCCTCAAACCCGGGAGAAATGGACCGGGCTGTTACACGATAAGGATTTTTTGTCTCTCCTTTAGGGGTGCCGCCGTTATGGAACCGGCACCTTTTATATGCAATCCGCTATCAGCTTTCCCATTTCCTCCGTCCCCACCAGCCGGGTACCCGGGGTGGCTATATCCGCCGTCCGGCAACCCGATTCCAGCACCCTGTTTACGGCTTTTTCCATGTCATCCGCGGCTTCGGAAAGCCCAAGGGAATACTTGAGCATCATCGCCGCAGAAAGTATTGAAGCCAAGGGATTAGCCTTGTCCTGCCCGGCTATGTCCGGCGCCGAACCGTGAACCGGCTCATACAAGCCCAGTTTCCCATCCCCAAGGCTCGCCGACGGGAGCATGCCGATGGAGCCTGTGATAACGGAGGCCTCGTCGGACAAAATGTCTCCAAACATGTTGGTGGTGACGATTACGTCAAACTGGGCCGGGTTCCGGACAAGCTGCATGGCCGCGTTGTCTACGTACATATGGGTAAGCTCTATTTCAGGGTATTCCAGGGACAGCTCGGTGACAGCCTCCCTCCAGAGCCTTGAGCTCTCAAGGACGTTGGCCTTGTCTACGGAAGCCAGCCTCTTACGCCTGACCTTTGCGATTTCAAAGGCCACCCTGGCGACCCTTTTCACCTCAGGAACCGAGTATATTTCAGTGTCAAAAGCGGCAGCCTCTCCCTCCGCCGTGGTGGTCCTTCCCCTCCGGCCGAAGTATATGCCCCCGGTGAGTTCCCTGACCACCATTACGTCCAGGCCGTCTTTGACCAGGTCGGGCCTTAAAGGCGACGCCCCCTTAAGACTGGGAAAAATCAGCGCCGGCCTTAAGTTGGCGTAGAGCTTGAGGCCTGCCCTTATCCCCAGGAGACCCGCCTCGGGCCTCTGATCCCCCGGGAGGTCATCCCACTTGGGGCCGCCCACCGCCCCCAGAAGGACCGCATCGCTCTCCCGGCAGAGCTTAAGCGTCTCCTCGGGAAGAGCTTTGCCGCAGGCGTCAATGGCGCATCCCCCGATGAGCCCTTCTTTAAAGACAAACTCCGCAGAATATTTCTTCCCCACGGCTTTAAGGACATTTACGGCCTGTTTCGTCACTTCCGGTCCTATGCCGTCTCCCGGAAGCACGGCAATACTGAACTTTTTCATAAGAGTTTAGCATCTCCCCGTTTAATTTTGCATTCTTACGGCAAGCGCCGGCCGCGGCTTACCCTTGCTTTTCCCCGGCCTCACCGGCAACCCTTTCCCTGATGTAGCCTATAAGCCCGTCTGCGGCGATGAGCTGCCGCATAAACTGAGGAAAGGCCACGGCGTCGTATTTTTTTCCCGAAGTCAGGTTTTCAATAACCCCGCTTTCAAAATCAACGCTTATATCATCCCCGTCCTCAATCTCCTTTGCCGCCTCCTGGCACTCAAGGATGGGCAAGCCTATGTTAATGGTGTTTCGGTAGAATATGCGGGCAAAGGTTTCGGCTATAACGCAGGAAATGCCTGAAGCCTTTATGGCGATGGGGGCATGCTCCCTGGAGGACCCGCAGCCGAAATTCTTTCCTGCCACAATAATATCCCCTTTGGAAACCCTGGTGCGAAAACCGGGGTCCAGGTCTTCCATGCAGTGGTCCGCAAGCTCTTCCGGTTCGGAAGTGTTTAGGTACCTGGCCGGAATTATCACGTCCGTGTCCACGTTATCCCCGTATTTTATGGCTTTTCCTCTGGCTTTCATCCTGTACCGCCCTCCTCTATCTTCCCTGCTGAATTTCATCGGGAGACGCAATCCTTCCCGCTACTGCCGACGCCGCCGCCACTGCGGGACTTGCAAGGTAAACCTCGCTCTCAGGGTGGCCCATCCTGCCCACGAAATTCCTGTTGGTGGTAGCCACAGCCCTCTCGCCGCTGGCCAGTATGCCCATATACCCGCCAAGGCAGGGTCCGCAGGTAGGAGTGCTTACCACGGCCCCGGCGTCGATGAATATGTGGAAAAGACCCTCTTCCATGGCCTGCTTCCATATCTTCTGGGTGGCGGGTATTATGATGCATCTCACATCCGGGTGCACCTTACGCCCTTTTAGTATCTTCGCCGCTATCTTTAAGTCTTCCAGCCGGCCGTTGGTGCAGGAACCGATGACCACCTGGTGGATTTTCACATCCCCCGCCTCGTCAATGGTCCTGGTGTTTTCAGGCAAATGGGGGAAAGCCACGGTAGGTTTTATTGAGCTTAGGTCAATTTCGTAAACTTCCGCATACCCGGCATCCTCATCGGCGCTGAACACCTCCCAGGGCTTTTGAGAGTGGTTTTTGACATATTCAAGGGTCTTCTCATCCACCGGGAAAATCCCGTTTTTCGCCCCGGCTTCCACAGCCATATTGGCAATAGTAAACCTGTCGTCCACGGACAGCTCTTTAACTCCCTCTCCGCAAAACTCCATGGACTTGTACAAAGCGCCGTCCACACCTATTTTCCCGATTATATGGAGTATTACGTCCTTTCCGCTGACCCAGCGGGAAGGCTTACCTTTAAGGACAAACTTTATGGCCTCCGGAACCTTGAACCAGGCTTCGCCCGTCGCCATAGCCGCCGCCATGTCCGTGCTGCCCACTCCGGTTGAGAAGGCTCCCAAAGCGCCGTAGGTGCAGGTATGGGAATCAGCCCCTATGACTACGTCCCCGGGCACTACAAGGCCTTTTTCGGGGAGCAGGGCATGCTCTACTCCCATTTGTCCCACGTCGAAGAAATTCACTATGCCCATTTCTCTGGCAAAGTCCCGGATAAACTTAACCTGCTCGGCGGACTTGATGTCCTTGTTAGGGGTAAAATGGTCCGGCACAATGGCGATCCTGTTAACATCAAACACCCTTTTCGCCCCGATCTTCCGGAACTCTTTCACGGCCACCGGGGTTGTTATGTCATTGCCCAGCACCATGTCCACTTTAACCATCACAAGTTCCCCGGGCTTAACGCTTTCCAAGCCTGCGTGACGGGCAAGGATTTTCTGAGTCATGGTCATACCCATATGCTTCACCCCCCTGTCTTATGGAGCAATTATAACCTGCTCTCCTTTTGGCTTCTTCCTGTTACTTATCCTCA
>JAKOSZ010000089.1 GCA_029776555.1 Bacillota bacterium
CGGTTATTGTATACCTATTCTTTAGTACTTCCAACACAATTCCCTCCGGTTTAACTTTATCGGGAATCATGCTTTCCACAGCATAAACAGGCGCATAGGCTCCACGTTTCCCGGTACATACATAATAACACCGATGTAAATTAATGTAAACACTGCGGCGTTATTTTCTCAATATTTCCAAAGCCTTTTCTGTCCGTGCCCCGCGGACAGGAGGTATTGACTTATGGGGTGTCTAATCTAAAATAATAGGTATACTGGCACGGATGTCCAAAAAGGCCATACCGAAGGAGTGTTTTATGGAACAGAAGACAAAGAGCTTTCTTAAAGAAAATTTCCGCTTATCCCAGTCTGTAATTGATCTCTTCTCGGAAGCTGAGGGCAGGGTCGGCCATGTGTTTAAGAGAATTGATTCGGTGAGGGCATACAACCAGTATAAGGTAATAAGGGCTATGCAAATAAACAGGCTCAGCGAATCCTGCTTTTTCGGCTCCACCGGTTACGGATACGGGGACAAGGGAAGAGAGGTCCTGGATGCCCTTTACGCCGATGTTTTTAATGCAGAAGACGCCCTGGTGAGGCAGCAGATTACCACGGGGACCCAGGCCCTGGCCCTGTGCCTTTTCGGAAATTTAAGGCCCGGCGACGAACTGGTTTCCATCACGGGCAAACCCTACGACACTTTGGATGAGGTAATCGGCACGAGGGGAGAGGGCAGCGGTTCCCTGAAGGAGTTCGGGGTATCCTACAGGCAGCTGGAGCTCCTTCCCGACGGTAGGATTGACCTTGAGGCGATAAGAGGCTTTTTAAGCCCAAGGACCAGGATGGTGCTGATACAGAGGTCCAGGGGATACAGCCTGAGGCCTTCCCTTGACATAGAGAGCATCAGGGAAGCCGTAAAGCGGGTAAAAGAGGTCAACAGCGACATCATCGTGCTGGTGGACAACTGCTACGGTGAATTCGTGGAAGAGGAGGAGCCCATTGACGCGGGCGCCGACCTGGCGGCGGGGTCCCTTATCAAGAATCCCGGCGGCGGGCTTGCCCCCACCGGGGGATACATTGCGGGAAAGAGCGAATACGTGCGCAGGGCCGCTTTCAGACTTACCGCCCCGGGCCTGGGCAAGGAAGTGGGAGCCAGCCTGGATGTAAACCGGCTTTTCTTCCAGGGGCTGTTTCTGGCGCCCCACGTGGTGGGGGAGAGCCTGAAGGGGGCGGTGCTTTGCGCCGAAATAATGAGCAGGCTGGGTTTTGAGGTTTCTCCTTCGGCGGAAGACAGGAGGAGCGACATCATCCAGGCCGTGGTCTTTAAAAACCCCGAATGCCTGATAGCATTCTGCCAGGGGATACAGAAAGGTTCGCCGGTGGACTCCCACGCAGTGCCCCAGCCCTGGGACATGCCCGGTTATGACAACCCCGTTATTATGGCGGCGGGGGCTTTTATACAGGGCTCATCCATAGAGCTGAGCGCCGATGCTCCCATCAGGCCGCCCTATGCCGCCTACCTCCAGGGCGGTCTTACTTACGACCATGTCAGGCTTGGCTTGATGCTGGCGGTCCAGGACATGCTGGACAAGGGATGTTTGAAGGCAGCTCCCTTCTTCGGTTAAAAGGGAAGCCGGCTTCCCGCGGGAAGCTTTAGACTTCGCACGGAAAACGGCCCAATGATAAACCGCTTTCCGGTTTAATTTTGGGTTTAAAGGGCGTTGGTGGTTTTAATGAACAATTTAAAGGAGAGAAAAGCCGGAGCAAAAATAAGCGCGGTCTCCCTCCTTATATTTCTGGCGCTTTATACCCCGTCCCTCTTTCACTGGGCCTTTGGGAGGAGGATTGAAACCGACGCCTTAAAGATAGGCGTCCTGGAGGACTACATCAACACGGACTGCTTAATCGTCCGGGATGAGGAGGCCGCCGTGGCGCCGGTGTCAGGGACACTAATCACCGGGGTGGAGGAAGGGGAAAAGGTACCGAAAAACTACTGTGTGGCATTGATAGTGCAGCCTTCCGCCCGGGAATTCATACAAAAAATAGAGGACATTAACCGGAGGATTGCGGCCATAGAAAGAGAAGAAGCAGAGAACAGGAGCATCTTTTCTTCCGACTATGAAAAACTGGACCAGCAGATAAGCGGTAAGCTTGAGGCCCTGGCCAACGCCGGCGCCCTGAACCGCTTTGGCGACCTAAAAAAAATCATGGGCGAGATTGAGGCCCTTTTAAGAAAGAAAGCCGAAATACTGGCTTCCACCAGCGCGCCGGATTCCTACCTCAAGATGCTGCTGGATGAAAAAGAGGCCGCGGAAACCCAGCTTAAGAAAAGCACCCGGGAAATCAACTCCGCTTACTCCGGGATCGTGTCATTTGCCGTGGACGGCTATGAAGGAGTATTGACCTCTGATTCAATCCAGAGCCTTTCCCCTTCCGATTTTAAGAGGATCATACAGTCGTCCCGGGAATCCTTGAGGCGGTATTCCACAGCCGGGGAAGTGGAAGTGGGAAAGGCCTTTATGAAGGTCATAAAGGACATCGAATATGAAATTGCGACCTATATCCCTTCATCCGCTGTCGGCCGCTTAAGCCAGGGAAGCAGCGTCCGGGTGAGGATTAACGAGCTGGGCAGGTTAATACGGGCAACCGTAAGCCATATTTCCGAAGAAAGGGAAGGGCAGGTCCTGGTCATATTGAAGTCGGACCACTCCTTAAGCGAATGCTCGGGCTTTAGGAGTATAAACGCTGACATCATTATACAGCAGTTTGAGGGCTACAAAATCCCCATAAGCAGTCTCAAAAACATAAACCAGGAGGAGAAAAAGGCCACCGTCGTCCTGGTGAGGAACGGCCAGGCGGTAAACAGGGATGTACGAATAGTAGGCAGCGACGGAGAATCGGCAATTATAGAGAACTGGGACAAGAACCAGGAGGGCGGCATACGCCTGCACGATATATACGTAATAAAACCGATAAATGTTGAGGAGGGGCAGTTTATCGCAAAATGAACAACCCGTATGAGGAAATTGAAAACAACCTGAGGAATGTAAAGGCCAGGATAAAAAGGGCAGCGGAAAAGAGCGGGCAAAAGCCTGAAGACATAGCGCTGGTGGCAGTTACGAAGACCGTGGCCCCTGAGAGAATAAAAGCCCTTTTAAGCCTTGGGGTATGTGACCTGGGTGAAAACAGGGTTCAGGAAATGTGCGGAAAATACGATATACTGTATGGAATGTGCCGCTGGCATTTAATCGGCCGCCTCCAGACCAACAAGGTTAAATACATCCTGGACAAGGTTTCGCTTATACACTCGGTGGACAGGCTGGCCCTGGCGGACGAACTGCAAAAGAGGGCTGAAAAACTGCAAAAGCAGGTGGACATACTTGTACAGGTGAATGTCTCCGGGGAGCTCAGCAAGGCAGGGATAGAGGCCGGAAATGCCCTGGCCTTCTTAAAAGAGCTGTCTTACAGGGAAAACCTGAAGGTAAGGGGGCTTATGACCATAGCCCCGTACTTTAAAAACCCGGAAGACACCAGGTACGTGTTCAGAAGGCTTAGAAAATTATTTATTGACATAAAAGAGGAAAATATTAATAATATAGATATGGATTACCTTTCCATGGGAATGAGCAACGACTTTGAAATCGCAATAGAAGAAGGGTCCAACATGGTGCGAATCGGGACCGCCATATTCGGGCCAAGACTTACTCACTAATAAAGCGGTTATTACCGTGCAGCACGCTAATGAAAAAGGAGAGGAGACACAATGGCAAATCTTATAAACAGGGTCTTAAACTTCGTCGGCTGGGAGTCGGACGAAGAGGAAGCAATTAAAGACCAGGAACCGTCCAATGATGAGTTCATGGAGCCCGGTTTTTCCTATTTCCTTTCAAGAAAGCAGTCAAACAAGGTAGTTAACATTCACCAGTCCAATCAATTCAAGGTAGTTGTCATGCAGCCGGAAAGCTATGACGACGCGCAGGAAATATGCGACCACTTAAAGAAC
>JAKOSZ010000090.1 GCA_029776555.1 Bacillota bacterium
GCAACTCTGCAAGCATTGAAGGAAGGAGCGCGCCTCCTTGGAGGGAGTCAGAGGAAGAAAGTTAAAGGATTAGCGCACTACCTGATGGAAAACTGGGAAGGTATATCAAAATTACCCGAGGAGGAACGGCTTGGAGCAATTGAGGGGCAGGTAAGGCATACACTTGCCCGGCGGATGAAACGGATAGGCGCCAGGTGGACACCAGAAGGAGCAGACCGGATGGGGCGGCTTTTAGCGGACAAGGCTAATAATGAGTTGCGCAAACATCTCCAGCAGAGACCAGGCGCATTATCTGGTTTAGTAGAATCTGAGGTTGTAGTTGAAAAGCAAGCATCACATGGAAAGGAAGACCTCGAGGCTTGGCTTAGGGCCTCAATGCCGGCATTGAGAGGACCTTTTGCCTGGAAACCTTGGATTAAGTATGTGTTGAAAGAAATCGGGACTATTCAGTGGACAGCTTAAAAATCATACAGGGAGTTTCACCTACTAACTCTTGACACAGACAAGACAAGCCGCAGAAATAAACCAAAGGGCGGCGATGTGATATAATGTTAAGGTAAACATATGGGGGGAGGGCTGTCCTATGACACAGGACGCGGCAGTGTTGAGAAAGCTGGCTTTCGAATACCTTGAAATCGCCAACAGCGACAGGAACAAAGAAAACTTAAAGCTCCATCAGGCAGTGAACGATTTAAGGCCTGTAAGGCCCATAGTCTTAATAAACGAACTGCCCTGGAATGAAATGAACATGGACGACGAGCTGACGCTAAAGTGCACCGACCCGTATCTTCGCAGAATAGAATGGTTCTTGCGCAGCAATATCTACAAAAGCAGGCACATGCCCGCCGATATGGTTGTGCCTCCCTTTATTCCGGTGGAAAAAGTCATACACTCCACGGGAATAGGCATTTCCGTAAAGGAGGAGATACTGGCAACGGACAAGACCAGCGGCATCGTGTCACATAGATACGAAGAAGTCCTGTCAACGGAAGAAGACTTGGATAAGCTCCACAATCCGGTTATAAGCTACGACAGGGAAGAAACCATGCGGCGCTATAACCTTTTGGGCGAAATCCTGGGAGACATAGTGCCCGTGAAACTCACGGGAGTCACTGCCTATTATGTGGGGCCCTGGGATGACATAGTCAGGTTCCGCGGAGTGGAAAACATGCTGGTGGACCTGGTTGAACGCCCCGACTTCATGCACAGGATAGTCCAGAGGCTGACAGAAGCGAGCCTTTCCTACTTAGAACAGCTTGAAAAGCTGGACCTCCTGGACTGCGACCCATACGATTTGCACTGCACCGCCGCCCGCGCCGCCGACCTGCCAGGCAAAGACTTCGACGGGCAGAAGGTCACCAGGAAGAACATCTGGGGCAGAGGCTATGCGCAGATATTCGGGGCCGTTTCCAGGGAAATGCACGATGAATTTGACATCCAATACATGATAAAGACCGTGGGCCAGTGCGGCCTTGTATACTACGGCTGCTGCGAACCCCTGGATAATAAAATCGACATTGTGGAGAAAATACCCAACCTTCGCAAGATTTCCGTTACGCCCTGGGCCGACGTCTATACAGCTGCCGAAGCAATCGGCGGCAAATACGTCCTGTCCGCAAAGCCCAACCCTGCATCAGTAGCGGTACCTTCACTGGACAGGGAGTATCTGAAGAAGGAAATAGGCGCCATTCTTGACGCCTGCAGGAAGAACGGCTGCTCCTGCGAAATAGTCCTCAAGGACATCAGCACCTGCTGCAGGAGGCCTCAAAACATCTTTGAATGGGAAGAGACCGTTATGGCCATGGTGAAAAACTGAAAGAACACAGGGGGACGCGACACAGGGGGACGGTTCTTTTGTGCACGGCACAGTGCACAAAAGAACCGTCCCCCTGTGTTCTAGGGTCAACGAAAGCCTTTTTTACCTCTTAGCCTTCGGTACGCATCCCCCGTCCTTCACCCAGACTTCACAGCCCTGGAAGGGGTTTGCGGTGCCCATGTAAAGCTTTCCGTCCTTGGTGGGCAAAAGGTTCCTCAGGCCGTAGTTGCAGGGGTTCCCCAGGCCGTTTAAGGTCACGGCCTTCCAGTTCACCCCGTCCCTGGACACATAGAGGTCAAAGCCCATTTTCCTGAAGAAACCGCCATGAAGATCTCCCAACAGGCCAAGCAGAGGCCTTAAGTTGTATTTCTCCATTAAGCCGATGATGCCGCCCGGATCCTTAAGCCAGCCGATAACAGCCGGCACCAGGTCCCTGTTGTCACTAAACTGGGATGAAATCAGGGGCGGGAGCAGGTCCGACCAGTCCCAGGTGCCAAGGTAGAACAGGTTTCCAAACCGCTTCAGCTGCCAGCAGTAGCCATTTGAAATATCTCCGAAGCCGGATGCGTATCTGGCAATATTTCTCCTGCCCGTAACAGGATTTGTAGGCAGCACTGGCTCTCCTCCCGCAATGACTTTCCAGCGATCGCACCTGTTGATGCGGATGAGGTCAAAAGGTTTCGGAGGGACAAATCTCCTGGAGGGGTCAATACTCACAATGGCAAAGGTAATGGCCGTGCCAACATAGACATGGTCGCGGAATACGCCCATGCTCAACGGTATTTCATTGAGAGCGTCGCCGGCTCCCTTGTCAACCACCAGCTTCCATCTGTCCTGCTGAGGCTGGGGGCCTTCCGTCCTCCATACCTCAAAGCCCCCCAGCGGCGCCGTCCCAACATATATGCGGCCGTTGAAGCTTACCATGGTAACGATTCCTCCCCTGGGGTTCTTGTTGGGGTTTCCTCCCTGGGGGGTTACCAGGGTCCATCCCTGCCTTTCCGGGTCTTCGGTGGCATAGAGCAGCGTATTCCCCTGGGTGGCATCTCCCAGTACCGCCATATAAAGCTTTCCGCCGTGAGTTATCATTGCCCTGGTGGATGTGCCCGGGATGCTGGTTGTTAAAGGAGTCCAGTTCACGCCATCCACTGACTTCAGTATGACAATTCCGGGCCTTATGGTATAGGCGCCGGCGTACAGGGCCGTCTCGCCCTGGGGTGTCGTGTAGCGAACCATGAAGCGGAAACCTATTATGCCAAGCTGGGGCGGAGCCTTATACACCCTTTGCCAGCCTGCAGAACCGTCTTTTTTGTATCTCCAGATTTCCGCGTTCATATCCACGTTTTCCGGCTTGAAGACTTCCGGCACCTGAAGCCCCGGAAACACTCCAAGCCCTATGACGGAATAAACGATATTCCTTCCCGTACCTACATAAATATAGTCCCCCATTTCTTCCATGGACCAGGCATAGTTGTTCTGTTTCGCGTTATCGGGATTCTCACTGTCAAAACCGTTCACCGGAGTGATTTTAACAAAACCGTCCAGCATAAACACCCTTCCTTCTTTTTATTTTTCAGTTATTTTTCAGTACATAATATGCTCGTATACGCATTATGTTTACTTGTTTGAATTTTTTTGTTGAATAAAAGGAACAAAAGCAGTTTGAGCACGACAGCCGCCTTCCCTTCCCTGCCTTAAGCAGGAATTGCCTGGCGGGTATAGAATAAGGAATACATGGCCATCAGGAAGGATAAGTGCTGATACTGACAACTCCAAGGAAAGCGGGTATTGGAATATGAAATACAAGGACGCTTCACTGCCCGTGGAAGAGCGCGTCAACGACCTTTTGCCGCGGATGACCCTTGACGAAAAACTGGCCCAGTTAGGCCACGCCAGACTGGGGGATGTAATAGCGGATTTGCAGACCATGAGCTTCTCCCTGGAAAAGGCGAGAAATAACATACCTTTTGGCTGCGGTTTCCTGTTCAGGATCGGGGGAGCCACAGACCTGCTTCCCGGAGAAATGGCCAGGCTGACCAACCGGATACAGAGGTATTTCATGGAAGAAACCCGCCTGGGCATACCCGTGTTGTTTATGACCGAAGCCACATCCGGGGTCTTAAGCCGCAATCATACCCTCTTTCCCCAGAATATCGGGGCCGGGGCCATGTTTAACGCTGAAATGGTCTACGAGATGGGAAACGCGGTCCGGAGAGAGATGCTGTCTACCGGGGAGCGGGCTGCGCTGGCGCCGGTGGTGGACGTCATCCGCGACCACCGCTATGGAAGGTACGAGGAGTCTTACGGCGAGGACGCCTACCTGGTGTCCCAGTGCGGCATGGCATACACAAAAGGGATGCAGGGAGAATCCCTTAAAAACGGTATTGCCGCAACGCTGAAGCACTACGTGGCCCAGGGCATCAGCGACGGAGGCCGAAACTGCGCCCCGGTACACATCGGAGACGGCGAACTGCTTGACCAGTATGCCCTGCCCTTTGAGGCCGCCATCCGGGAAGCAAAGGCCGCCTGCGTAATGGCAGCCTACCATGAGATAAACGGCGTCCCCTGCCACGTGTCCAAAAGGCTTTTAAAGGAAATACTCCGGGACAAGTTTGGCTTTGAAGGGGTCATAACCTCCGACGGCAACGGCATACAGCTGGTCAAGAACTTCCACGATTACTGCGAGACCATGGAGGAGGCGGTTATTCTCTGCCTCACCGCGGGAATTGAGCTGGAACTGGGCTATGCCTTCAGGAGGTACTTAAAGAAGCTGGTCCTGGAGGATAAAGTGGATTCCGCCGTCATAGACAGCGCTGTCAGAAGGATCCTGACCCTTAAGTTTAAGCTGGGACTGTTTGACAACCCCTATGTGGATGAGACCCTGGCGGACAGAACAGTCTGTTCAGCGGAGCACAGGGCCGTAGCCAGGAAGATGGCCTTGCAGTCCATGACCCTGCTGAAAAATGACAAGGGGATTTTGCCCCTGTCCAAAAATATGCGCAGCATCGCGGTGGTGGGCCCCCTGGCCGACAAAAAGGAGTTTGCCTACAGCGATTATTCATATCCCACCCACTTCAAGGAGATGTACTACAATTCGGAGGGCAAGACGGAGGAAGAAGTCATAGCCCGCACCCTCTTCTTCAAGAGGAAGGAGACCACATACGAGCGCCTGTTCCATGCCGCCAAAACCGTCTGCCAGGCCATAAGGGATAAGGTATCCCCCGGCACGGAAGTCCACTTCGCCCAGGGGTTAAAAGACACGTACAACTACCACAACGACCCGGATTTCTTCTCGCTGGAAGAAGCGGCTGAGGCCGCCGCCAAGGCCGATGTGGTCATTGCCGTGTGCGGGGACACCAGCGGCATGGGAATGGACAACGACAGCGGCGAATCGGTGGACAGGGTGGAACCCCGCCTTTCCGATGAACAGCGCCGGCTCCTTATGGAATTAAAGAAACAGGAAAAACCGGTTGTCCTTGTGCTGTGCAACGGAAGGCCCCTTGAACTCTCCTACGAGAGCGAAAACATGGACGCCATACTGGAGGCCTGGAGGCCCGGCATGGAAGGCGGCGATGCCATTGCCGATGTGCTGTTTGGCGATTACAACCCGGCAGGCCGGCTGCCTGTGACCCTTCCCAGGCATGTGGGCCAGCTGCCGGTATACTATTCCCAGCACTCCACCGGCAAAAAACAGTTCTGGAGAAACAGGTACCTGGAAATGGGCATCGAGCCCCTGTACCCCTTCGGCTATGGTTTGAGCTATACTTCCTTTACGTATGAAGACATTTCAATGTCACAAATGGAAAATGGTATCAATGTCAAGGTTACCGTCCGGAACACCGGCCCCCGCGATGGAGAAGAGGTAGTCCAGGTGTATGCGCGCAAGAGGTTCACATCGGTGAAGCAGCCGGAAAGGGAGCTGAAAGCCTACAGTCGGGTGGCAATAGCAAAGGGAGAACAGGTCACCGTCGAGTTTGACATCCTCTATGACTCCCTTGCCTATCACAACATCGACCAGCGCCTTGTGCTTGAAAACTGCACCCTGGATCTGATGGTAGGCTCGTCTTCTGAGAATATACACGGGGAGCAGACCTTTAAGCTCATGTTTGAAGGAGGCTTAAGGGAAGTAAACAGGAGGGTGTTTACCAACCCGTCAAGGTTGGTTGCCAATCCCCCATAAAAGGGCCATTCCCTAGGGCCGCCTGCCTCATTTCCCCGGCGACAAAAGCGGACGGTCCCGGTGGGAGGTTTAATGCTGCTTAACCGGAGTTTTTCAAAAAAAGGCTTTAGAACGCATGAACGGCAGGAATTTTAACGAAACAGGAGGGTATTGTCATGAAGTGGGTTAAACAGGTGCCCGTAGTTGACAGCGACTGGTGGAGGATTTGCCTGATGCCGGACCTGGGCGAGTTAAACGGCCCTGATCCCAAGCGCCAGCACATAGTGGACCATGGATTTATCCGGGCTAAAAACGGCAAGTGGGTGCTCTGGGCATGTATACGGGGTACCGCCGTTGGCCGGCTGTTCTACGGCTGGATGGGGGATTCGCTGGAGGAAGGCCCCTGGGAGCCCATTGGAATTGTCGCCCGGGCCCGGGCGGAATGCGGGGAGCAGACCCGGCCGGATGAACTGATAGGAGCTCCTTTTTTTGCCCAGTTTGACGGCAGCTATTACTGCTTTTACCATTCGGGAGATGACAGTTGCCGGGGTATCTGCCTTATGACATCCGAAGACGGCGTAAACTACACCCGCAGGCTGAACGAGCAGGGTCGTTCCATGCTGATACCCCAGAGCGGCCGCGATGCTATGGTCTTAAAGATCGGCTCCAGTTACTTTGCCTATTCCACCATCTCCACGGTGGCAAAGGACGGCTGGCCCCGGGGCTTTGTCATTGTCAGGACTTCAAAGGATTTAAAGCGCTGGTCTGACTACACCGTCGTTTCTGAGGGCGGGATAGCCGGAAACGGGGTTGTCAGCGCCGAAAGTCCCTTTGTGGTGGAGCTTGACGGCTATTTTTACCTCTTCCGCTCCTCCTCCATTGACTTTAATACCTACGTGTACCGTTCCACGAACCCCTTTAATTTCGGTATAAACGATGACTCCATGCTGATTGCCAAATTCTCCATTAAAGCGCCTGAGATAATCCATTTTAACGGGCAGTACTACATAAGCGACCTGGCCGACTTCCAGGGAATCAAGCTGGCAAAGCTGCGCTGGAACGAGGATGACTGCCAGCTTTCCCCGGATGACCGCATACTTAAAATTTTTGAAAGCTGAAAAGGAGATGGGGAAATGGAAGCTATAGTCAAAGGCTTAATATCCGAAATGGAAAGAATGAGGGTCATCGACACCCACGAACACCTTCCGCCGGAAGAAGAACTGGTGTCTTCGGAGGCCGATATTTTTACCCGGATTTTTTCCCACTACGTGGTCACAAACCTGAACAGCGCAGGGTTCAAGGAAGACCGCTCCTGGCTCATGGATACGCGGATACCGTTAGAGCAGCGCTGGGAAAGCTTCAGGCCCTATCTCAATGCCATCCGGGACACCGGCTATGCCCGGGCTGCCCTGATTGCCGCAAAAGAGCTCTTCGGCGTCGAGGACATAAACGACGACACCTACCTGCTGCTATCCCGGAGGATAAGGGAGGCAAACAGGCCGAGGCTTTACGACCGGATATTAAAGGAAAAATGCAGGATTGAGAAAGTCTTAAACCAGGGAAGCTGGTCTGACGGGGAAAAGGGCTATTCCATACCCGTCTACAGGGGTTTTATGCCCCTTTTTCATCTGAATAACAGTACTTTTAAAGCCCTTTACGATGAATTAAAAGCCCATTACGGGGGAGATTTCAGGGATGGGCGGGAATTTATGAGCTTCTGGCTGGACCGGGTTTATAAAAGCGGCAACGCCGGAATAAAAATTTACGCAAGCCTTAAGCCCGACTGCATTGATGACGCTTCGGCCCAGTCAATTTTCAGGAAGTTCCTGTCGGGCAGCGCTGAAAATGAGGAGCTTCGTGCCCTGGGCGTCTGGCTTTTGCACAAGGCCATTGAAGGGGCCCCGGTCTACAACCTGGTGGTGGCTGTCCACTGCGGGCTCAACTGGTGCAACTGGGAGGACTTCAAGCAGTTTAACCCCATGAACATGGTTCCCGTGCTGCTCAAATACAGGAACACCGTTTTTGACCTCTATCACGGGGGAATACCCTGGGTGAGGGAGATGGCCGTAATCGGAAACCAGTATCCCAACACCTGCCTGAACCTCGTATGGTGCCACCAGATATCACCCTCAATGACGGAGCAGATGCTCAATGAATGGCTGGACCTGGTGCCCTCCAATAAAATAATCGCTTTTGGCGGCGACAGCAGCGACGGCCCGGAAAAGACCTACGGGGCACTGAGGCTTGCCCAGGAGAATATAGCCAGGGCACTGGCCGTGCGGATCGCCCGAAAGGAGATGTCAGAAGAACGGGCGGTGGACCTCTGCAGCGCCTGGCTATACGACAACCCCGCCAGGATTTACAATCTCTCCAGCTAGGGGGGCTTCCAGGTTAAAGCCTTTCCCGGTAGATTACGGCTGGGAGGAAAAGATCTGTCTCCTTCTTTTCCTCTCGTCGCCCATTTTAACCACCCTGTCTATTTTTAAAACGCGGAAATGGGAGAGGCCTATGCACTCCAGGTCGTTTTCTTCAAGAATACCCTCCCAGCTCTTGCTGGGATGGCTGTATAAGCCCTCCCCGTAGAGGGTTTTGCCTCCCGAGACGTCGACGTTGACAGCCCCGTATTCCTGCAGAGCCCGGGCTATTACCAGGGCGGCGGGCTTTAGGTTGAACTTGCTTAAGTCCAGGTTCGGGTCCAGCTGTATCACGCATCCTTCGGGCAAGCCTCCCGGGGTCTTGCCGTCGGTCCAGCAGGCCGGCGGATACACAAACTCCTTGTAGGCGTTGGCGCTGGTGGCGAAGGCCAGCTTGTGCCTTATCCTGCCTTCCATTATCTCATCGTACATTACCAGGCCCGCAATGGCCGGCACCGCTGCAGCCCTGCTGGGCCCATAGTAGTGGGCGCTGTCTCCGTCTTTGATTTGGAGCTCTTCCGGATCGAAGACACCGCTGCCGTCAAGCCGGTATGTCATGCCGGTACGGGACCTCCAGCGGCCGTTTTCATCCCGGTAAACGTACCACATGTCCCAGGCCTTCATATTCTTCCAATCCACTATGGCCATATGGGCATCTCTTTGAGGGTCCGGCGTTGCGTAGTCGGGAATGGGAACGGGGTTTTCAAAACACTTGCCGTGGCTGAAGGGCTCTTTGTCGGGCAACACGTACTGCCGCGGGGTGTTTTCGTCCACTTCATAGACGGGAATGGTCCACTTGTGCAAATTTAACCAGAAGCCCTTCTCCCCCTCGTTGGGCTGGGATCTGAGAATCTCCAGCATCTCCTCGCTGCGGGGATCGATTTCGGCGTCTTTTGGAATCGGCGTATTCCAGAAGCTGTCCGGGACGAAAAAGCGCTTTGCCATAAAAATTCCTCCTAAACATTTTCTCCAATTGTTATTTCTTTTTTCTCTAAAATAATTTCTTTAACTGCATCGGCAAACTCAATGAAGCGGTTTCGGCCATACTGTCCAGGGTTGAAAGCAACGTTTCCCCAAGCGAAATATTAAAGCTTTTTAGGTTTTTTATCCGGGTCAAGTCCAAAACAGTGGGTAAATTTTTAAGTTATCCTTATCGCCATGAACACTGCCGCCCCATTGCGCTCCTTTTATTATACATCATTCACCAGGATAAATCTTTATAAAAGCCGGATTAAAAGTCCCATTATCCGCCAGTTCGTCCGCGCTGTTTTATGTTCATCAGCACGGGAAAGGCAGGCAAACAGGCGTGCCGGTAAAGCGCTCCGGCAGCCGCATGAATTAACTGTTCACATGGAATTTATTCCGCTTTTAAGTTATTATATAGTTGAGTATAAAACAGCTGTACATAAACCGGCGAGGAGATTTTGTCTTATCTGAGTTTCAATCGGCCGGAGCTTACGCCATATTACACTATTGATGTAAAGGGGACGTATGGGTATGAACGAAAGAGATAAGCAGATTCTCAGGGAATTGGGCAAACAGGTGGCGGAAATTGCCCATTTGCCGCTCCAGGAAGAAACCAGAAGGCTTTGGAAGGCATTGAATTCCCTTAAGCCTGAAAGGCCTATGGTGGCAATTGACCAGATTCCCTGGCATGAGATGAATGTGGATGACGAATTGACTCTAAAATGCGAAGACGGATTCGCCCGCGAACTGGAGTGGAAGCTGAGAGAGACCCTTTACCGGTGGAAACATATGCGGGCGGATATGGTGGTAGAAAAACATATCGATGTAAGCAAGGTCATTCACAATACGGGATTCGGCCTTAAAATTGAGGAGGATATTGCTGTCCTGGATAAAAACAATGATGTGGTTGGTCACTGGTACCACGATCAGCTGCAGACGGAAGAGGACCTTGAGAAAATCAAAACTCCCGTAATTGCGCTGGACAAAGAAGCAACGGCTGTCCGTGAAGAAAAAGCTAAAGAGGTATTTGACGGAATCCTTGAAGTCAACATGACGGGAATGGGCTGGAAGGGATATTATTTCGCCCCCTGGGACCTTATCGTGCAGTGGCACGGCGTGGAAAACAGCTTAATTGACCTGGCAGACAGGCCTGACTTTGTCCACTCGCTGTTAGAGCGGCTGACATCGGCCTATATGGGGCTGGCGGACCAGCTGGAAGAACAGGGCCTCTTCCATGTTAATATGCCGACCATTCACTGCACAGGGGCCTATACCGACGAATTGCCGGCGCCGGGCTTTGAGCCTGCCAGGCCTCGCGCCAAGGATGTATGGACCTGCGGCATGGCACAGATTTTTGCGTCGGTGTCTCCCGAAATGCACCAGGAGTTTGAGCTGAACTATGGCTTCGAATACTATGAAAGGTTCGGCCTGGTCTATTACGGCTGCTGCGAGCCCTTGCACGACAAAATTCACCTGGTTCGCAAAATTCCCAACCTCCGCAAGATTTCCATCAGTCCGCTGGCCAATGTCCAAAGGGCTGCGGAACAGATCGGCGGTGATTTCGTGCTTTCCAGGAAGCCGTCGCCGGCATATCTCGCCTATCCCGACTGGGACCCTGGCATAGTAAAGGCTGACCTGGAGGATACCCGGCGGATATGTGCCGCCAATGGAACTCCGGTTGAATTCATACTGAAGGATATAAGCACCGTTAACTACCAGCCCCGGAGGCTGTGGGAATGGGCTGACATTGCCATGAGAATTGCCCGGGAAGGCCTGTAAATACAGCTGACTGAAGGGCGGCTGATAAAAACATGGCAGGTTCAGACATGGTTA